>JBDTNW010000019.1:0-11429 GCA_039933575.1 Pseudolysinimonas sp.
ACCTGTTGCGCGCGCTGTCGATCGCGGGCTGGGCGCCGTCGTTCGTGGATTGCGCCGTCACCGCAGAACCGGGGCCGCACAGTGCGTTCGTCGTGCAACTCGGCGGGGTGGTCAGCGACTCGGTCGCACCGCCCGGAGCCCCCCGCCTCGATCCGCTCACCCTCACCACCCTGGCTGCACTGCTGGCCGGCGACTGGCCGACCGCGGATGCTGCCGACGCCCGCACCCGTGCCCAGGCATCCGGAGTGGTGGCGGCGTACACCCAGTTCCACCTCGAGCGTGGGTTGCGATCGCTCGAGCACGTCGACCGGACGTCCGCATGACCGGGCGGGACAGCACGGACCAGGGGCGCACCGGGCTGCCACTCGACTACGCGGGCGGAAAGCCTCCAACGCTGCCCGCGGCTGCGGTGCCGAAACACGTCGCGATCGTGATGGATGGCAACGGACGTTGGGCGAACCAGCGCGGACTGTCCCGAGTCGAAGGCCACAAAGCGGGCGAGGCGAGTCTTCTCGATGTGGTCGCGGGCGCCATCCAAATCGGGGTGACGCACCTCTCGGCGTACGCGTTCTCGACCGAGAACTGGAGCCGTAGCCCCGACGAGGTGCGCTTTCTGATGGGCTTCAATCGGGATGTCATCCGCCGCCGCCGCGACCAGTTGCACGAGTGGGGCGTGCGGGTGAAATGGGCCGGCCGGCGTCCGCGGCTATGGCGTTCGGTGATCGACGAACTCGAGATCGCCGAAAAGCTGACCGCCCGCAACACCGGACTCACCCTCACGATGTGCGTCAACTACGGCGGGCGCGTCGAACTCGTGGATGCCGTGCGCGCGATCGGCGCCGAGGTCGCGGCCGGCCGTCTCAAACCCGACCGCATCTCGGAAAAGACGCTGCAGAAGCACCTGTATGTTCCCGAACTGCCGGATGTTGACTTGTTTGTGCGGTCGTCGGGGGAACAACGCACCAGCAACTTCATGCTCTGGCAGTCGGCCTACGCCGAGATGGTGTTTCTCGACACCCTGTGGCCCGATTTCACGCGAGCCGATCTGTGGCGCGCGGTCGAGCTCTACGCGAGCCGCACTCGACGCTTCGGCGGAGCAGTGGATACCCCAACCGGTTAGCAGTCGCTCGCTCCCAGTCGCGCGTTGACGTTGCGCAACGGGAGGGAACGCGAGAGAATCGGTAGGTCCATTGCGGAAGCTTTGGAAAGTGAACCCGGCAGCTCTCCGGACGGTGAGTCGGCCGGGTTTCGCGTTTCTAAATTCGGATCTCGTGGATCTGAATACGTGAAATCCGAGATTTCCACGCAGCGGATTTGCCGAACGCCCAGGCGACGATGTCGGGAAGCCAAAGCAGGGGTTCGTCCGACGCACGGTGATGAACGATTTCGACTCGTGCGACGCGCCCTACAGCGGCTAATGCGTCCCCGACAATCTGTCGGTCGCGCAGGTCTTGATCGCAGGATTCGACGACAATTCGACGCACGTCGAAGCCCATCAAATGAGCCGTAATCGCGCTGAGACAGTCGTCTCGAGCTTCGCGATCACTGCGCCCTGACGAGGTGATGGTAACGACAGCGGCGATTTCATTGAGTCCACTGACGTGTGCGATCAGTCTCTTCTTGGTCTCATTGCTCTCCTTTGCCATGTGCAATCGGCTTTGGCGCCCACGGAGCTGACCACGAAGCGACTGCCTGACGGCGGCGACCGTCGACTCTGACACGAGAACGGCACACAGAATGTACTCCCGCGCGCGAATCGACTCGTCAAGGTACGCGTGCATCAGGTAGCTCTACGGTCAACAACGATCCCAGGCTCGTTGAGGTTGACACAGAGGATGTTTCCCTCGAGATAGGGGATTCGACGCCTAGATTCGAGAACTTCGATCCCGTAGAACTTCAAGAATGCGATGAGCGACACGGTCCACAGGATGTCTCGAACAGCAGACAACTTGTATGCATTCGTGGTGCCCTGAGTGCTCGGACGCAGGCCGATCACTCGACGCGGCTCGTCGTACAACAGCTCGACGAAGTCGGCATCGCCGAGCAATCGACGTGCTGCGCGGTTCATGTGCAGGGAGCCTTTGCGAAGGATCGTGACGTCAGGGCGAAGTTCGGCCTTGGTCGCACCCTTTTCGTATGTCTCGAACACAAACGCCAACCTACACTAATCTGCTGACGTAGCAGCACACTTAGCGTGTGACCTTGGGCCGCACTTCTCGGATTGACTCGAGTGCGGCGTGCATCCGGCAGGATGATGACGTGCCCTCAGCGATCGACTTCACGCCTCTCGAAACTCCTGGTGCGGATGAGGCGACTAATCCGATTTCGACCGTGCGTCGCTCCACGAAGTTGATGTCGGTCGGCGGCGTCGGCGTGTTCGCGATCAGTCTGCCGATGCTCGCGATCATTGGATATGGGCTGCCCAAGATGGTCGGGGAGACGATCACCGACTACGGCGTGCCCGATTCGGGGTTGTCCCAGTACGGTCTGGTTCTCGCCATTTCGGCGTGGGGACTCTTTGCGCTCGGGCTGGGATTCCTCATCCTCTGGGTCGTATTCAACGGCGAGCGGATCGTTCCGGTGATGCGCCGCATCCCTGCCTTCGCGGCCGCGAACGGTCTGAAGTTCGAGGAATACCCCACCGACAATCGGGTTACCGGCTGGCTTTTCGACACACGTCGGCGACTGGCGATCTTCCGAGTGAGCTCGACGACCGGCCGGGAGTTTGAGATCGGCGAACTTCAGCAGGTGCTGCCGGAGAACAAGATGGATCCGGGCATGGAGCCGGCGGCGTACATTGCGGTGCGCCTCGACCGGAAGTTGCCGCACATGGCGTTCCTCTCGACGCAGGCGCGCGTGCCGAACTGGCTCAGTATCGACGGCTCCCAACTGTTGCCGCTCGAGGGCGACTTTCAGACCTATTTCCGGTTCTACTCGCCGACCGGGTATGAGCAGGATGCCCTTCAGGTCGTCACGCCCGACGTGATGGCGGTACTCGTGGATGACGCGGCGGCTTGGCACGTGGAGATCGTCGACGACTGGGTGATTTTCACGAAGGGCTATAGCTTTCAGAAGAACACCGCGGAAGACTGGCACCGCATCTTCACGATCATCGGCGCCGTCGCGCCCGAAGTGGTTGTGCAGGGCGACACCTACCAGGATGGGCATGCGACGCAACCGGTGACGAACGTCGTCGCCCCGGCCGGTCGGCGACTCCGCACCAGAACGCCGTCGATTGTCGTCGTCGGGCTAGTGACCCTCGTCGTGTGGCTGATCGCGTTCTTCGCGCTGCAGGGGCCGTTGTACCTCTATGCGATCGACAATCAAGAGTTCGCGCCGGTCGACTCTCGCTGAGCGCCCGCCTCGGACGGCGCGCGCCAGGGGCGGGTCACCGCGAGCCAGACCCCGATCGCGGCGAGACTGTAGGCGACGAAGAGGGCTACCCAGGTCCAGAGTCCGACGCCGATTTCGCTCGTGGCAGCTGGAAGGGGGAGCAACACGAGCAGGAACGTGAACAGCGCCAGCGCGTAGACGATCCCCCAGACCCATTTACGCCACGCCCAGACCGCAGCTCCGGGGAGCCCTGAGAGCGGGAGCAGTGCGATCGGCAAGACCGAGATTCCCGAAATCGTCGCCGCGGCGAGCAGTTCGCGTCCGGCGACCAAACCAGCCTCCGTGGGATCGAGCAGGCTGTAAATCACCCAGGCCAGCATCCCGATCGCGTACGCCCAGCCGAGAGTGATGAGGGCGACGCGAGCGTTTTCCGCGGCGGTCAGCATGCCGGCGAACACGACCCCCGCGACGAGCCCGAAGACGATCGCCGGCTCGAACCCCGAGAGCCGCGTCAGAAGTACCGCGCCGGCAACAACGAGGAGGCTGAGCGGGGCGAACGTGAACGAGAACGAAGCTTTCGGATTGGTCGCTCGCACGAGAAGGATGACCGCGACCCAGCCGACGACGACCTCCAGAGCGAATGCCGCAGCGATCGAGAGCAGCACGCGCAGGGCTGCGGCGTCAAAGCCAAAGTGGGGGTCGGCGAATGCGGCGATGACTGCGGCTGCGGCCACGCCACCCGCTGCCCAGGGCCAGGTGCGGAAGCGGGGGCGTTCTTCGGTGATCCCGCGGCGGGCTCGCCACCGGGCACGGAGGCGACCGATGAGCGTGTCAGCGGCGGCGTTGGCGAACGCAGTCGGGATGACGATGAGGATGCCCAGCACCGCGGTGCCCCCGGCCGCCCAGGCGATGTTGGCCGGAGTGACAACGTCGGCGAAGGTCGCGACTTGGGACAGTTCGGTCGGAGCGGCGAAGTCACGATTGCCGCCGGCAGGTAGGGGCTGGTCGTTGCGCTCGCCCGGACGGAACGGTCCGGCGGCGGCTGCGAGCGCTTCCGCGTCGGTGACATTTTGCCCGGAAGCGTCCCCACCAGCGCCATCGCACGACGCGTCGATGAGGCAGACGGCACCGGACTCGTGGGTCAGATTGAGGGTCGAGGTGTAGCCGTCGACATCCTGGGCCTGGCCGTCACACGTCGACACGAAGCCCGCGACCACGGACGTGCCGATGATGCTCTCGGCGGTCAGCACAATTGAGCGAGTCGCGACGGCGGTGTAGGTGCAGCCTGACTCGTTGATGTCGCCAGTGGCGGTTGCTTCAGCGTTGCCGTTGTGGAAGACGAGAGTTGGTACGAGGACGGCAACAGTGCACACGCCGTCGACGCAGTCGAGGTTCAGCGTGACATCCGTCGCCTCGCCGGCGGTCGTAAGCGCCCCGCTGTAGACGAGGGTGCCGGTGTTGGAGTCGGTGGTGTCCGCGAAGGCGGCGATCGTCGGCGAGAGACTCAGGAACAGGATCGTTGAAACCACAACGAATATGCGATGCATCAGTGCTCCAGAAGTTCGGGTTGTCGAAACTTTAGCAACGCTCGACGGCGGCCCTGTTTCAAGATTTGAGCCCCGTCGAGGATCCTGAGTCGTGCCCATCTGAGGGGGAGATTGCGGGTCGCCACGGGCGGGTGACTACGAGCCAGACCAGCACGGCGATGGCGGCGTAACTGAGGTAGGCCGCCCCCCAGGCCCACCACTCGACCTGCACGTGCAGCCAGGAATCGGGGAGCGGCATCACCACGAGCAAGAAGCCGGCGCCCGCCAGCAGGTACGTCAGCCCCCAGACGACCCGGTTCCACGCCCAGATCGCGTGTCCGGATAGGCCCCGAATCGGCAACATCGCGATCGGCAGGGCCGAAAGTCCGGTGATCGCGATCGCGGAGAGAGTCTCTCGGGCGAGCACGAGCGGCCACTCCGGGTGGGCTCCAAGGGCAGGGGCCAGCATGCTGTAGCCGACCCAGGCGACGAGCGCGATCACGAGGAGGTAGCCGAGCGTGGCGAGCGCGGCGCGCGCGCGTTCTGCCGTCGCCAATGCGGCGCCGAAGCCGACACCCGCGACGAGTCCGAACACGATGCCCGGCTCGAACCCGGTGAGCCGGCTGAAGACGACCGCGCCTACGACGACGAGCAAGGTAAGCGGCCGAAACTCAACGCGGGCTTGGGATGCCGGATGCGTCGCGCGCATCAGGAGCGCGACGAAGGCCCACCCGAGAGCGATGGCGACCACGAACGACGCCAGCACCGAGGCGAGAACCCGAAGACCCCCGAGGTCGAAGCCGAAATGCGGATCAACGAAGGCTGAGCCCACTGCGGCGACGACTAGGCCGATCAGAGCCAGCGGCCAGCCGATGATGGTCAGGGGCAGGGCGGCCGCGGCATCCCGAACCCGTCCGCGGCGCTCGCGGCGGCGTTCGATCCAGGCCGCGATCCGTTCCGTCGCGGAATCCAGAAGTGCCGACGGCAACGCCACAAGCACGGCCAGCACCAGCGCGCCACCGGCGGCTCGCGCCCCATTCTGGATATTCAGCACGTGGTCGACGGTCGGCAGTTGACTCAGGATGCTCGGGTCGTTGGGGATTGTCGCGACGGTGGGAGTCGCAATCGGACGCGCGGAGAGTGTGGGGGACAGCGAAGGCGTCGGGCAGCTCCCGTTAAGAACGCAGACCGACCCCGAAACGTAGGCGAGAGTTCCCGAGATCGTGGCGGCCGCCGCGGAGCCCTCGGAACCATCCCCACACGTCACCGGGCCCCCGGCCGCGCTGGAGCGTGTCACGGTGGCCCGGGTCGCGGTCGCGGCAATGTCGAGCACCCCGGCACCAACCCAGCGGAGGTCACAGAGGCTGCCGAACTCAGGCAGTGACACCGAGGCACGACCGTCGATCAGCGGGATGTCGTGGTCGTTCGTGAGGGGAACGGTCAACTCGCCGTCGGCAACCGTCGCCAGCGCCGTGCACGACCCGGCCGTGCAATCGACGACGAGGTCCACGGTGAGCCCAACTGTCGTGCCCTCGTCATCGACCAACGTGGCTGGCCCTTGGTAGTGCACCACTGCATCCACGGGATCGTCGGCTGCCGTGGCCGGAACGTTTGCTGTAACGGCGAGGGCGGTAGCCAGGCCGACAAACGTCAGGGCGCGCCACAGACTCGCGGTCGCGATCGTACGCATCGGGCTCCAGCGGGCCGCGGGCACGGCTCGCCCGATTGCCGGAAGATTATCAGCGCTCACGCCCGCCGGTAGGCTGGCGGGGCTATGGCCACCCCTCTCGAATCGATCATTTCGCTCGCAAAGCGCCGCGGTTTCGTCTTCCAATCGGGCGAAATCTACGGGGGATCCCGGTCTGCCTGGGATTACGGCCCGCTCGGCGTCGCGCTGAAGGAGAACATCAAGCGCGAGTGGTGGAAGTTCATGGTGCAGACCCGTGACGACATCGTCGGGCTCGACTCGGCGGTCATCCTGCCCAAACGCGTCTGGGAAGCATCCGGTCACGTCGATGTGTTCTCCGACCCGCTGGTCGAATGCCAGCACTGCCACAAGCGCTACCGACAGGATCACCTGCTCGAAGCCTTCGAAGAGAAGAAGGGCCGGGTCCCCGAAAACGGGATGGCCGACATCGTCTGTGAGAACTGCGGCACGCGCGGCCAGTGGACCGAACCTCGCGCATTCAGCGGTCTGCTGAAGACCTTCCTCGGTCCGGTCGATGATGAGGCCGGACTGCACTACCTGCGCCCGGAGACCGCCCAGGGCATCTTCGTGAACTTCGCGAACGTCGTCTCGAGTGCGCGAATGAAGCCCCCGTTCGGCATCGCCCAGGTCGGCAAGAGTTTCCGCAACGAGATCACCCCCGGCAACTTCATCTTTCGCACCCGCGAGTTCGAGCAGATGGAGATGGAGTACTTCGTTCAGCCCGGCACTGACGAAGAGTGGTTCAGCTACTGGCTCGACCAGTGCGAAGCGTGGTTCACCGGCCTAGGGCTCACGGCTGACAACATCCGTCGCTATGAGCACGCGCCCGAGAAGTTGTCGCACTATTCCAAGCGCACCGTCGATTTGGAGTACAAGTTTGGGTTCGCCGGTTCGCAGTGGGGCGAACTGATGGGCGTCGCAAACCGCACCGACTTTGACCTGTCGACCCATTCCCGGGAATCGGGCGTCGACCTGTCGTACTTCGACCAGACCACGAACGAGCGCTGGACGCCTTACGTGATCGAACCGGCGTTCGGTCTGACCCGTGCCCTGATGGCCTTTTTGGTGGATGCCTACGCCGAAGATGAGGCGCCCAACACCAAGGGCGGCGTCGACACCCGCACCGTGCTGCGCCTTCATCCGAAGCTCGCCCCGATCAAGGCCGCGGTGTTGCCGCTGTCGCGCAACGAGCAGCTCTCGCCAGTCGCACGGGATCTCGCGGCAGACCTGCGCCGCGACTGGATGATCGAGTTCGACGACGCCGGCGCAATCGGCCGTCGCTACCGCCGTCAAGACGAGATCGGCACCCCGTTTGCTGTCACCGTCGACTTCGACACTCTCGAGGATCAGGCGGTCACCGTTCGCTCCCGCGACACCATGAGTCAGGAGCGGGTGTCGCTCGCGAAGCTGCACGGATACCTCGCCGAACGGCTGTAACTCCCCGCCCGCCGCGCGGAGCCGGCGCTAGACACTACCTATGGAGATAGGTAGTGTCTAGTTGACGACGAAGTCGGAGGGAACGCCACACTATGTCGAGCCACACGCCGCAGGCCATGTCGAGCTACACGCCCGCGAGTCTGCTCGAGGACTTCTCGCTCGAGATGACCGGCAAGGACGTTCCCGGGCTTCTTGAGGCGGCGCCGCTGCTGCCCGCGGGAACACGGGTGAACGTGACCTTCCTCGGCAATGAAGACCTGTCGATGAGACTGATCGCCTCGAAAGCTGTGCTCGATAGCGGGTTCGTTCCGGTACCTCACATTTCGGCACGCCGGCTCTCGAGCCAGGCGCAGCTTGAAGAGTTCCTCGGTGCCCTGCAGTCCCAGAACACGTCGTCGCACGTGTTCTCCGTTGGCGGGGACCCGTCAACTCCCGAAGGGCCCTACGAAGATTCGCACGAGGTGATCGAGTCGGGGCTGCTGCAGAAGTACGGCGCGACCAACATCTCGATCGCGGGCTATCCCGAGGGACACCCCGACATCTCCGACGACAAACTGTGGACCGCGCTTACGAGCAAGCACTCCACCCTCACCGAGCAAGGCACGGTCGGCACGATCATCACTCAGTTCGGCTTCGATGAGGATCCGGTGGTCGCCTGGATCGAAAAGGTGCGTGCCGCCGGGATCGACTACGAGATTCGAGTCGGAATTCCCGGTCCGGCCGGCATCAAACGGTTGCTCTCTTTCGCCGCACGGTTCGGGGTTGCGTCCTCGGCAGGCATCGCGAAGAAGTATGGACTCTCACTCACTAACCTGATGGGCACGGCGGGCCCCGACAAGTTCCTGAAACGCCTCGCGAAGAAGCTCGACCCCGCCAAGCACGGTGTGGTGAAGTTGCACTTCTACACATTCGGCGGACTGAAGGCCACTGCCGAGTGGATCCGCGACTTCAAGGAGAAGCAGTAATGGCGATGCCGACTACCGAGCGGGCCGCCAACAAGGTGGCGCCCGCGGCCACGCTGGCTCTCGATGCGTTCGCCGACCAGGCGGTGCTCATCGTTCACGGCAAAGATCGGCCGGGGATCGTCGCCGCAGTGTCGGCCATCCTTGCGCGCGTCGGCGCGAACATTGTGGCGCTCGACCAGTACTCCGATAACCCGGAGGGCGGCCAGTTCTACCAGCGCACGGTCTTCCACCTCGCCGACCTGAAGGTCAACGCGGTGGCACTTGAAGCCGAACTCGCGCAGACCATCACCACCGGATTAGGGCTCGAGTGGAAACTGACCCAGCGTTCGGTGCCGAAGCGCGTCGTCATCCTGGCGTCGAAGAGCGACCACTGCCTACTCGACCTGCTCTGGCGTCAACGTCGGGGTGAAATCCCGATGACCGTGCCGATGGTCATCTCTAACCACACCGACATGGCCGATGATGTGCGCGGGTTCGGCATCCCGTTTCTGCACGTGCCGAGCGTCCCCGGGCCCGACAAGTCCGAGTCCGAGGCGAAGATCCTCGACCTGGTGCGGGGCAACGCCGATCTCGTTGTGCTCGCCCGCTACATGCAAGTCATCTCGGAGGACTTCATCGAGAAGGTCGGCATCCCGATCATCAACATCCACCACTCGTTCCTGCCGGCTTTCATCGGTGCCGGTCCGTACCGCAAGGCAAAGGAGCGCGGTGTGAAGTTGATCGGCGCGACCGCGCACTACGTGACGGCCGACCTTGACGAGGGTCCGATCATCGAGCAAGACGTCGTGCGGGTCACGCACGCGGAGACGGCGACCGACCTGCAGCGTCGTGGTTCCGACGTCGAACGTGCGGTGCTGTCACGCGCCGTGCTCGCGCATTGTGAAGACCGGGTCATCCGCGCCGGTCACGAAACGATCGTCTTCTAGATCGCCCCGGCTCGGTTCGGGCCATCCGCATATCCACCCAACACCTACATCCATAGGTATTCAACGAAGAAGGACCCCACATGGCTGAGCCAAAGAACCTGTCCGAAAAGATCGCCGCCGCCGGCGGTGACGTCGTCGAGATGCTGCGCAACTCGCAGATCGGGTCGTACATCTATCCGGTCGTGCCCGCCGACTTCCAGAACTGGATCAAAGAGCAAAAGGCCTGGCGCGACACCGCGGTGCTGTACGACCAGTCGCACCACATGGACAACGTGTTCCTCAAGGGCTCCGACGCGATCAAGTTGATCTCCGACACGGCGATCAACTCGACGGCCGTATTCCCGGTCGACAAGGCGAAGCAGTACGTACCGACGACCGCCGCGGGCCACGTCGTCGGCGACGGCATCCTGTTCCGCGAGGCCGAAGACGAGTACACCTACGTCGGCCGCGCGCCGGCGTCCAACTGGCTGAGCTACCACGGTGCAATCGGCGGCTACAAGAACCTCGAGATTACCGTCGACCGCCGCTCGAACTCGCGGCCGTACGGCGACGCCGTGAGCCGCCACTACTACCGCTTCCAGATCCAGGGTCCGGCAGCATGGTCGGTCATCGAGAAGCTCAACGGCGGGCCGCTCGAGCAGCTCAAGTTCTTCACGATGGCGACGATGAACATCGGCGGCGTCAACGTGCGCACCTTGCGTCACGGCATGGCCGGCGCTCCGGGCCTTGAGCTCTGGGGTCCGTACGCTGACCACCACAAGGTCCGCGACCTGATCATCGAAGCGGGTGCCGAGTTCGGCCTCGCACAGGTTGGATCCCGCGCCTACCCGTCGAACACCCTCGAGTCGGGTTGGATCCCCTCGCCGCTGCCGGCGATCTACACAGGCGCCGAAGAGCAGGGTTACCGCGACTGGCTGCCCGCCGACTCGTACGAAGCAACCGGCACGCTCGCTGGGTCTTTCGTCGGCAAGATCGAGGACTACTACCTGACCCCTTGGGAGCTGGGCTATGGCTCGTTCGTGAAGTTCGACCACGACTTCATCGGGCGTGACGCACTCGAAAAGATGGACCAGGGCGCTCAGCGCAAGAAGGTCACCCTGGCCTGGAACGCCGAAGACGTGACGAAGATCTTCGCGTCGCTGCTCGACGTCGATGGCCCCTCCCACAAGTTCTTCGACCTGCCGCTGGCGAACTACGGCTCGGCGAACTACGACTCGGTCGTGGATGCCGACGGCACCATCGTCGGCTACTCGATGTTCACCGGATACTCGTCCAACGAGAAGCGCGCACTGTCGCTCGCGACCGTCTCAGCCGACGTGCCCGAGGGGACCGAACTCCAGGTGCTGTGGGGCGAAGACCCGAACACCACGAAGGCCTCGGTCGAGAAGCACACGCAGCTTGCGATTCGCGCGGTTGTCAGCCCGGTGCCCTACTCGACGGTCGCCCGTCAGGCCTACCACGGTGGATGGCGCACCGGGTACAAGGGCTGACCACGGTCTGAAAACCTCTAGGGTCGGTCGCGGGATCAGTTTGC
>JBDTNW010000020.1:0-11359 GCA_039933575.1 Pseudolysinimonas sp.
CTCGTCTTCGAACGACGTTGAGAAGGAGACTACGCGTATCCGAACGAATGTTCGAGAGATTCGCGACGGCGTGTCGAGCGCCGCATCCCTGCTGCGGTCAGCCGCGTGACGGCTTCGGTCGACCGGCGCCGTGCCACCGCTCCGGCGGTACTTCTTGCACCCGGCACAACGCGAGCCAGACTTCACGGGCCGGGATGCCGGCGGCAAGAGCCTGCTCCGCTGTGCGGTTGCCCAGCTCGACGATCACCGTGTCGCGCAGCAACACGCTCCCGAACCGACCGAACTCGTCGGAGACGGCGCGGGTGAACTCGCTGAGCTTCAGGGTGCAGTTTCGAAAAGCTGGTTAGCGCACGGCGAGGTCGGCGTCGAACTCAGCGACCAGATCGTCGGGCAGAGTGTCCGGCACGGTGCTGTACGACGCGCCACCGAACGAGACGCGCGGGTCGAAGGTCACGCCCTCGACGACGGCGAGGCGGTCGCCAACTTCGCGCATGATGACGGAGATCGGGGTGTCGAGGGCGTCGGCGACCGACGCGAGGATCTCGCTCGACGCCTCTTTCTGCCCGCGCTCGACCTCACTGAGGTAGCCGAGCGCGACTGAGGCGCGCGATGCGACCTGGCGAAGAGTCATTGCCTTCTGAAGGCGAAAATCGCGAAGGACATCACCGATTTCTTGACGGACCAGAATCATGGTGTTCCTCCTTCACAGTGTGTTCGGAGCCCTCACGGGTTCCGGGTCGGACTGGTAACGCTACCCGACCGAGTGGATCAACTCTAATTCCCATCCCATTGGTGAATGCTGAGACGACACGATCTGTAACAGGATCGAAACGCCGACTATTCCGCGAGTTCCTCGAGCACCAGTCGCAACACCGCATCCACCGTTTGTTGCCTGATCGTCGCACGATCTCCCGACAGTCGGAGCCCCCGAGAACGGGTGCCCGAGACTGTCGAAATCCCGAGCCAGACCTCCCCCGGTTCGTGGCCGTCTTGCGGATCCGGGCCGGCCGCACCGGTCGTGGCGAGACCGACATCCGCTCCGAGTCGTTCACGAACTCCCAACGCCATCTGCTCCGCGACGAGGGGATGGATGGCGCCCTCCCGTGCCAAGAGGGAGGCATCGACTCCCAGCAACTGGGCTTTCAGTTCGGTCGCATAGGCCACGATCCCGCCCCGAACTACGACAGAGGCACCAGGAACCGACACGAGTTCGGCGACGACCAACCCGCCGGTGAGCGACTCGGCGACGGCGATCGTCAGCCCCCGCTCCGTGAGGGCGGCGACAACGTCAGCTGCCTTCACTGCCGCTGCCGTCACGGCGTCGCGGTACGAGCGGCGGGGCGACCCTTCCAGGCCGACCAGAGGTATTCGGCACCGCTCACCAGGGTGACGATCACCGCGAGCGTCATCAGCACGATGTCGACGACGTTGAAAGCGGGGTGGGTGGCCTCCCCGAAGAAGGTCCACAGCGGGATGATCGCGAACGAGATCGCGACGATCTGCACCCAGGTCTTGATCTTGCCCAGAACCGACGCGGCAATGACGTGATCTTTGAGCGCGACCAATCGCAGCACCGTGATGCCGACCTCGCGGGTCATGATGACGATCGTCACCCACCACGGCAGTTCGCCGAGGATCGAGAGCCCGATCAACGCTGCCCCAATGAGCACCTTGTCGGCGATCGGGTCGAGCAACTTGCCGGCGTCGGTGACCAGGTGAAGGCGGCGAGCGAGGAAGCCATCGACACCGTCCGTCGCGGAAGCGAGGATGAACAGCCCGCCCGCGACAAAACGCAGGAACCCGAGTTCGCCGTTGTCGACGAGCAGCAGAATCAGGAAGACCGGGGCCAGCAGCATCCGGGCGATCGTGATGAGGTTGGCGATGTTTCCCGCGCTCGCGACAGTGTCGCCGTCGCGCACGACCCGACCGCGCATCGGATTGACCTTGGGGGCGCGAGTGCCGCTGGCCGGCGTGCCGTCGAGTGTCACGATCACTCCCGCCCGGTCAGCCCCCATGCGTCCTCATCCGGGTCGCCCTGCACTTCAGGGTAGTTGGTATCGGCGGCACGGGCGTCGGGCATCGCACCGCTGGGTGCGGCGGCGGGGCCGCCGCGCAGCATCGCGAGCACCTCGGGGAGCTGCTCGACGGTGACGAGAACGTCGCGTGCCTTGGATCCCTCCGACGGGCCGACGATCCGCCGAGACTCGAGGAGGTCCATCAGGCGGCCAGCCTTCGCAAATCCGACACGCAGTTTTCGCTGCAACATCGAGGTCGATCCGAACTGGGTCGTGACGATAAGTTCCGCAGCCTGCAACAGCACGTCGAGATCGTCACCGATGTCGCCGTCCACCTCGCGCTGTTGAGCGACCGCTTCGACATCCTGGCGGTACTCCGGCCGGGCCTGCGCCGTCACATGTTGCACGACCGCGTGAATCTCGGCCTCGGTGACCCAGGCGCCCTGCACGCGAATCGCCTTCGAGGCGCCCATCGGCAGGAAAAGCCCGTCGCCCTGGCCGATCAGCTTTTCGGCGCCGGGCTGGTCGAGGATGACCCGGCTGTCCGTCATCGACGACACTGCAAAGGCGAGACGAGATGGCACGTTCGCCTTGATCAGACCGGTCACGACGTCAACCGAGGGCCGCTGCGTCGCCAGCACGAGATGGATGCCGGACGCTCGCGCGAGTTGGGTGATGCGCACGATGGAATCTTCGACATCCCGAGGGGCGACCATCATCAGGTCGGCGAGCTCATCGACGACCACGAGCAGGTACGGATACGGCTGCAACTGGCGCTGGGAACCGACGGGCAGCGTGACCTCGTTGGCGAGCACGGCACGGTTGAAGTCATCGATATGGCGGAAGCCGAACGACGCGAGGTCGTCGTAACGCATATCCATCTCTTTCACGACCCAGGCGAGCGCTTCGGCAGCTTTCTTCGGGTTCGTGATGATCGGTGTGATCAGGTGAGGAACGCCTTGATAGGCGGCGAGTTCGACGCGCTTCGGGTCGATCAGCACCATCCGAACCTCGGCGGGTTTGGCGCGCATCAGCACGCTCGTGATCATCGAGTTGATGAACGACGACTTGCCGGATCCGGTCGCGCCGGCCACTAAGAGGTGCGGCATTTTCGCGAGGTTGGCGACGACGAACCCACCCTCGACGTCTTTGCCGAGTCCGATCGTCATCGGATGCAGCGACCGGGCAGCCACCGTCGAGCGCAGCACATCGCCGAGGCTGACCGTCTCGCGGTCTTTGTTGGGGATCTCGATACCGATCGCGCTCTTGCCCGGAATCGGCGAGAGAATCTGCACCTCATTCGAGGCGACCGCGTAGGAGAGGTTCTTCGCGAGCGCCGTGACGCGCTCGACCTTCACGCCGTGCCCGAGTTCGATCTCGTACCGGGTGACACTGGGGCCGCGACTAAAGCCGGTGACTTTCGCATCCACCTGGAACTGACCGAGCACCCCGGTGATCGCAGCGATCGCCTCGTCGTTCACCGCAGTACGGCTCTTGGGCGGCGTGCCCGGAACCAGCAGGGATGCCGCGGGCAGCCGATACGGACGACGGGACGCAGGCGAATGCCGACCGGCCACCACGGCTTCGGGATCGGGCAGTTCCTGGGGCGTGGACGCAAAGTCGTCGAACCGTTGCCCGCGCGCGCCCGGGGTGACGTCCCCGGTGAACCGGCGGACGGCCTCCTCAGCCTTATTCAGTTCGGCCTCAATGTCGAGCGACCCGGGACTGTGGGCGATGACGTCGGTGAGCTGATCCAACGCGACAACCGGAGTCTCGAACGCGACGTTGTCCTTCTTCGACTTGCGCCACCACGGCATCGACGACGGGTCCGTCGGTTCGAACCCCAGGTCGGACATCGTGCCCAGTTCCGGCTGATCGACGGGCGACTTCGGGGCACGCTGCGGCAACTCGGCGCCGAACAGGTAGGAGTAGGCCTCACCGAGTCGCGCGCCGATCCGGTTCGGAGGGGTCTTGGTGAGGATGAACAGCGACAACAACATCAGGCCGGCGGCGAGCGGCACGGCCAACCACCCAGCACCGATCGTGACGAACGGTTGGGCGACGATCCAGCCCAGGATGCCGCCACCGTGAGCCATCGCGACCGCGCCCGCCGACGGTTGCGGTTGCCCGCCGAACAGGTGGCAGAGGCCGCTGACGCTGGTCAGCAGCAGCACCAACCCGATGCCGAGGCGGCCGTTGTCGTGAACGCTCGAGGGATGCCGGAACAGCCAGACGGCGAAGACCAGCATGATCACCGGGAGGGCAAAGGCGACCCGGCCGAAGAGGCCCCCGAAGGTGTACGCGTCGAGGGCGATGGCGACCTCTTGGGTCGGCGTGAACCACTCAACGATCGCGCCGCCGACCGCGAGCACGATCAGCAGGAAGGGCACCCCGTCGCGACGTTCGTCCTTCGCGAGAGTCTCTTTGCCGAACAACCGAGCCGCGCCGCCCACGGCGTGCGCGATCCCCAACCACATCGAACTCAGCAGTCCCGGTTCGTCCGGACGAGCCGCGGTCGGTGCACGACCCTTGGGGTAGCGCTTGGTGGCCGAAGCGCTCGACGATCTAGCGCTGCTGCCGCTTCGGGCGCGCACAGTCGACGACCGGGTGCTGGTGGCCATTCCGTCACGGTACCCGTGGGGTCGGTCCGCACCGCGGAGCGACACCCGGCAGGTGGATCGGAAACGGAGCGAGGGTGTCGCTAATACCGGATCGCGTCGATCACCTTGACGCGCACGGCCACCAGGGCAGGAATCAGGCCGGCGAGCGCGCCGACCAAGGTGGCCGCGCCGATCCCGATGAGGGCAGCCTCGACCGGGAAGCCCGGCACGTCTTGAACGCCTTGGGCGATGAAACCCTCAAATATCGGGTTCTTGATCAACAGGATCGCGAGGATCACACCGACCACTCCGGCGACGAAGGTCGCAACGACACTCTCCATCAGCACCGAGAAGAACACCCGACCGGCCGTCGCCCCAAACGCCCGCCGGATGCCGATCTCCCGGATGCGGTGTTTCACCGAGACCAGGGCGACGTTGAGCAGCCCGAGCGCGCCGAGCACCATCACGAGAACGGCAATTCCGAACACGATGACCTTCAGCAGAAACAGCGGGTCATCGGTCTGGTACGCCAGATAGTCCTGTCGCGACACGTTGACCTCCCAACTCTGACCGAGCTGCGCGGCGATGTCGCGCTGAACGAGCGGGATGAGGGCATCCGAAGCTGCCGGCGGCACCCACGCTTCGTAGTTGGGCAGCGAAGGAAAGTTCGGGTCCTGCGTCACGAACTTGTCGTAGTTGTCGTTCAGCAAGTAGGCCAACAGATAGCTGCCATCCGGCGACTGGGCGGGTGTGATCCCGATGATCACGGCGGTGACATCGCCGGTCGGCAGCACGATTTGGATGGTCGGATGCGATGAGAGCGCGGGTGAACCGAGGCGATTCCAGATCTCCTCGCTGATCACAATCGCGGGAGCAAGTCGCTGGGTGTCGCTGGCGCTGAACCAGGAGCCCTGCGCCATCCCAACGCGGTGCATCGCGGCGAAGGGCTGATCGACCCCCACTACCTGGGCGCCCACCACCCCGTCAGGGAATTGGAACGACAGGCTGCCGTAGTTCGTGCGTGACGTATAGGTGACGTCGTAGCGCTTCATGACCTCGGCGAACGCCAGGTCCATCGCTGCCCGGGTCGGGCTGGCGCCGGTCATCGGGTCGTAGGCGCCGACGTTCAGGGTGGCGGGTCGGCCGCCTTGCCGCTCGAGGCTCTCGGTCGACGACTGCGTGGCGATGGCTCCGGCAGCGACGACCCACGTCAACGCGGTCACGGCCACAACGACGCCGATCAGGCTGAGGAGCACTTGAGTGCGATGGACGCGCACCTCGGCCCACGCCTCGACGAGACCCCCGACAAACCCTGTCCAGAGTCGAGTGCCCCGGCTGTCCCTACCCTGCACGCGTTGCTTCTTCGATGGCTTCTTTGGCGGCTTCTGCGCGACCGCGACCTCGCTCATCGGGTCGCTCCGGTCGACGCGAGATCTTTTACCCGGGCGGCAGACACCTGGTGCAGCACTCCTCCGTCGAGGCGGTAGTGGCGACGGGCGACAGCGGCAACGCTCGGGTCGTGGGTGATCGTGATCAGAGCCGCACCGGATGCTTCCGCAGCCGAGTCGAGCAGTTGCATCACGCTCTCCCCGGTCTCGACGTCGAGGGCACCGGTCGGCTCGTCGGCGAGGATCAGCCGCGGCCCGCGCACCAGCGCCCGCGCGATCGCCACCCGCTGCTGCTCACCACCGGAGAGTTGGTCGGGTGTCGACTTCAGACGTCCACCGAGCCCGACCCGATCGAGCATCTCGCTCGCGCGAGCCTGTCGCTTCCAAAACTGATCGCCCGGCGCATAGAGCAGCGGGGTCATGACGTTCTCGAGCGCGGTTCGGCCGGGCAGCAGGTTGAACTGCTGAAAAATAAAGCCAACATCCCGCCCGCGGGTGCGGTCTCGTTCGCCAGCTTTCAGTTTGTCGAGCGGAGTCCCGTCAAATTCGAGCCGACCGCTGGTCGGGGTGTCGATGAGGCCGAGCAGGTTCAGCAGCGTCGACTTGCCACTTCCCGAGCGGCCCACGATGCTCACGTGGTCACCGATCTCGACCTTCAGGTCGATGCCCTTGAGGATGTCGAGGCGACCGCCGTCAGGAAGGTCGACCGAGCGGGTGACGCCCTCGAGTTCGACGAAAGCCATCTACTTGGTCCCGCCGGTGGTGACGCCGCCGCCATCGCCTGGGCCAAGGTTGATAATGACCGTTCCCCCGTCGCCGGTCTGGCTTGGGTCGAGGGCTGGGGCTCCCGGGACGAATTGCAGCACGAGTTCGCCCTCGGTGAGTCCACTGGTCACCTCCACGTTGACGCCATCCGAGAGCCCGAGGGTGACCTGACGTTCTTCCGTCGTGCCGTCATCCTTGACGACGTAGACGACCCCGGATTCCGCGGCACCGAGCACCGACGTCACCGGAACGATGAGCACATTTTCCGAGATTCCCGCAGAGATTGTGAGCTGAGCTACGAGGTCTGGGAAGACCGTCACATCGGCCGGGACGACGCAGCGTGCCGTGGTGCCGGGGGCGGCGGCGCCGTTGGGGTCGCCTGACGGGTCGGACGATCCCGACCCGGCAAGCGGGGTCGTCACAGTCAAGTTCGTGCAGGTAAAGGGAGCCGGTCCGCCCGAAACCGTGACCTGCGCCTCGGTCGGCGCGGTGATCAGCCGGTAGCGGTCAACCGGCTGCACCGAGGCGGTGACGTAGAACCCAGGGGGCGCGATGTTGGCCCAGGCAGCGCCCGCGGTGACGTTTTGGTTGGTGACGACGGTGAGAGCCGAGATCGTGCCCGCGACGGGGGCATCCACCGCGACGGTGATGGCTCGACCGCTCGCGTTGGTGCCCTTGATGCTGCCGATCTGCTGGCCGGCCGCGACGACTTCGCCGACCCCGACATCCACGGTCGCAATGCCGTCGAGGGGAGCTTTGATCGGCACGGCGTCGTCAGCGCTGACGGTTCCGCTCAACACGACGTCATTGCTGACGGTGCCGAGCATCACCGTGACCTGCGGGTCGACGACCTCGCCGGTCGGCACGTCGCCACCGGCCGCGGCTGTCGACGCCCCAAAGAACGCGAGCTTGATCAAGGCGACGGCGATCGCGGCGGCGACCACGAGTCCGAGGATCGAGAAGATCCGCTTGCGGATGACGGACATACGGGTCTCCTTGCGAGGTGGGGTGCCGTGCCCTGAACACGGTCATCTCATCGAATCAGTCTGGCGTCCGAATCGCATCCCAACCATTCGGGACCCGCGGACGTCTGCTGGGATGACTCTAGGCGCCACCTCGGCGCGCCAGCGTCAGCCGCGAGGATGACTGACGTTGAACTGGATGGCTCGAACGGGACCTAGCGGGCCTTGAGTGCCGCGTCGACCTCGGGGTCGCCGAGCGCTCCAAGCCAGTCGAGGAGCCCCTGGTAGGTCGACGGGTTCGCCGCGATGTCCTTGCGCAGTTCCGGTTGCGCCTGCGCGATCTGAAACAGAACGGCAGCGGACGTCGCCGGGTCACTGGCTACGGCTGCCGTGTACACCGTCGGCGGCGCAGCGGCGTCGGCGTGAATCGGGATGACGGTCTCGGTTGCCGCGACCTGGGCAATCAGGTCGGTGTAGGAGCGCGGAGCACCCATCGAGCCGAACAGGGCGCCGTAGTGTGCGCGTACCGAGGCCGGAATCGTGAGGAACGCGGCGATCGCGATCGGAAGCCCGAAGGCGAGCACCAGGTCGGGAAGCCCGATGCGGGCACCCGCATTACGCAATGCCAAACCGGCGTTGCTCTCAATCACGATGAATACGATGCCCAAGACGAGCAACAGGGCTGAGATTCCTAGCACGGGCACTCGTGCCGACGACTGGTTGCCTGTCAGAAGTGACCGCCCGATGATCGCGGCGAGTGCGATGAGCACGGTGACGACGATGATGCCGATCCCAAACCCAGTGAAGCCGTAGTCCGCTCCCTGTGAACCGATCACGATGAACGCAAGAATGATGGTGAGTGTTGTGAACAGCGCCAGCACGGCCGTCGCGACGAAGAGGTTAGACGCCGCCCGTACCCAGGCAGTGAGGGGATCGATCGGACGCATCGCCAACTTCACCGGCGGCGCAGACGCGAGCCCCGCCAGCAACCCGAAGATCAGCACGCCGAAGACCGGCGCATTGAGCGACTCAAGTCCTACGCCCGAGAGTGCCCGCTGACTGAACAGGTCGATCAGCACGGCGCCGAGTGTCGAGACGCCGATGGCGAGCGCGGTGAGTCGCCCAGCCTCGCTACGCAACACCATCCCGGCGAACAATGCCCCAATGGCGCCGAGGTAGAAAAATACGGCGATCAGTATCGCGACGATGGCGAGTGGCGAACCGCTATAGACGATCAGAGGGAGAAATCTGACCAGGATGAGCACCAGGTTGACGACGACGAGGATGAGCCCGACCACACCGAATCCGACCACGATCCGATACCAGGTCTCGCCGATGGCCGAGCCGTGCTGGAGGGCCGTGACTTCGGCCTGACGCGGCTGTGCGGCGATGATCGCGCCGGTGAGCCCGAAGGTCATCGCAAACCCGATTCCCCCCGGAACTGAGCCCGACGCCGAAATCGCGTCGATGATGACGTAGACCACCACGAGCACCAGGTACGGCACGTTTGCCAGAAGCCTGATCAGCCACACCGTACGCACGGTTGCAGTTGGTGGCAGAACGCCCGCGCGGGCGAGATAGGTGATCGAGAGCGAGAACACGCTCAACAACGTGATCAGGATGACCTCAATGTGCGCGGTCGCATCTCCCGTGACATTCCAGGCCATCGCGAACGAGACCAGAAGCAGCGTGGCGGCAAACACGTCACGCAAGAAGTCGGAGATCGGGATGCCCGCGAACGGGCCGGGGGGCGACATCGAAACGGGTGCAGTCATGAGTGGCTCCTTACCGCCTCGATACTCCGTGGTGAACTGATCGAGGCTATGCCTCGATCACGACCGGGATGATCATCGGGCGACGACGGTGCTGGGTGTTGACCCACCGGCCGACAGTGCGTCGCACGACTTGTTGGAACCCGTGCTGATCGTGAGTGCCGGTGCGCGCAGCCTCGGTCAACGCCGCGAGAATTTGCGGTTTCACAGAATCGAATACCGACTCATCTTCCGCGAAACCTCGGGCTTGAATCTCGGGGCCGACGATCACCTTGCCGGTCTGGGAATCAACAGCGACGAAGATCGAGATGAACCCCTCTTCGGCAAGAATTCGGCGATCCTTCAGGTCAGCGTCAGTGATCTCGCCGACGGTCGAGCCGTCAACGTAGACGAAGCCGATGTCGAGCTGTCCGACGACCGATGCGACGCCGTCTTTCAAGTCGACGACGATGCCATTGTCGCCCACGAAAATCCGCGCGGCTGGAACGCCGGTTTCGATCGCGAGGTCGGCTGCGGCGCGGAGGTGGCGTGCCTCGCCGTGTACCGGCAGCACGTTCTTCGGGCGAATGATGTTGAAGCAGTACAGCAACTCACCCGCTGCGGCATGGCCGGAGGTGTGGACCTTCGCGTTGCCTTTGTGGACGACTGTCGCGCCGAGCTTGGTCAGGCCATTGATCACGCGGTACACGGCGTTCTCGTTGCCGGGGATGAGACTCGAGGCGAGGATGACGGTGTCGCCTTCGCCGACCTCGATCTGGTGATCTTGGTTCGACATGCGCGCGAGCACAGCCATCGGCTCGCCCTGCGATCCGGTGCTCATGAACACGACGCGGTCGTCGGGCAGGTCGAGCGCAGTCTTGAGGTCGACGAGCACGCCGGCCGGTACGTGGAGGTACCCGAGATCTGCGGCGATCCCCATGTTGCGCACCATCGAGCGCCCCACGAACGCGACGTGGCGTTGGTTGGCGACCGCGGCATCCAGAACCTGCTGAACGCGGTGGACGTGGCTGGAGAACGACGCGACGATGACCCGCTTGCGGGCGCGGGCGATCACGTTCTCTAACACCGGTCCGATGTCGCGCTCGAGCGGAGTGAATCCCGGAACGTCGGCGTTGGTCGAGTCGGGAAGGAACAGGTCGACGCCACGCTCACCCAGCCGCGCAAACGCGCGCAGATCGGTGATGCGGCCGTCAAGCGGCAATTGATCCATCTTGAAGTCGCCGGTGTGCAGCACGACACCGGCGGGAGTCGTGATCGCGACGGCAAGCGCATCCGGGATGGAGTGGTTCACCGCGACGAACTCGAGGTCGAACGGACCGAGCTGGTCGGTCTGACCCTCCTTCACCACGCGGGTGACGGGAGCGATCTTGTGTTCCTTGAGTTTCGCCTCGACGAGAGCGAGCGTCAGACGCGACCCCATCAGCGGCATGTCGCGGCGCAGCCTGAGCAGGTACGGCACGGCCCCAATGTGGTCTTCGTGGCCGTGTGTGAGCACGACCCCGACGATGTCGTCGAGACGCGACTGGATCGGCGCGAAGTCGGGCAGGATCAGGTCGACCCCAGGCTGGTGCTCCTCGGGGAACAACACCCCACAGTCGACGATGAGGATCTTGCCCTCAAATTCGTAGGCCGTCATGTTGCGGCCGATCTCGCCCAGCCCGCCGAGCGGGATGACGCGAAGGGTACCTGCGGCGAGCGCGGGCGGGTCGAAGAGATCGGTAGCCATTACCGCGTCGTTCCGGCGACCTTGGGCAATGCGCCACCCGCCGCTGCGTTGGCATCGGGGCGGAACTGCTTGGGATCGATCCCGGGGATGTCGTGCACTAGAGCGATCTCGTCTTCGATCAGGGCGGCCTC
>JBDTNW010000021.1:0-11340 GCA_039933575.1 Pseudolysinimonas sp.
TGCTTCTGGGGCGTGCAGCAGTTGCTGCGTCGTCGCCCGGGCGTCATTTCGACCCGCGTCGGCTACTCGGGTGGCGATACCCCGAACGCGACCTACCGCAACCACGGCGACCACGCCGAGGCCGTGGAAATCGTGTTCGACCCATCGGTGATCTCGTACCGCGACATCCTGGAGTTCTTCTTCCAGGTGCACGACCCGACGACGCGCAATCGCCAGGGCAACGACGTCGGTCGCAGCTACCGTTCGGCGATCTACTACACGACCGACCAGCAGCACCAGGTCGCTCTCGACACGATCGCCGATGTCGATGCCTCCGGCCTGTGGCCCGGCAAGGTCGTCACCGAGGTCGAGCCGGCCGGCGACTTCTGGGAGGCCGAGGAAGATCACCAGGACTACCTCGAGAAGTACCCGAACGGCTACACCTGCCACTTCGTGCGTCCGAACTGGACTTTGCCGCACCGCGAAGAGCAGCCGGTCGGCTGAGACTCAGCCGTCGAGGGCGGCTTCGACGCGGGAGATCTCGGCCACGATCGGGGCCGTCGCGAACGGGGTGTGGACGTCCTCGCCGGATGCCGCCTGCCGCGCAATCATCGTGTCGAGCGCCTCGTCGCTCCACGCGGTGCGGAAGTCGGTGCAAGCTTTGGCTGCCTGCTCCGTGTCGCCCAAGCGGAGGGCCGCCGTGGCGATCACCTGGAACGCCAACGTCGCCGAGCCCGAGCCCGCTGCCGGGATGAGCGGGATCGAGATCTGCGCCGCCTCGATCGCCTCGGGCAGGCGATCGAGTTCGAGATACGCCATCGCGAGGAACGAATACGACACCGCTCGGTAAAAGGGCGGAGGCGAGGGAAGCGTTCCGATCTCCGCGAACGCGTCGATGGCGGCTTCGAGCCGTCCGGCCTGACGGAGCGCATCCCCATAGAAGATGAGCCCGATCGGGACGGCCGGGCTCCCCGGCCGAGCGCGACGAGCGGCCTCGAGCGACTCGCGGAGAATGCCGATCGTGAACTCTAGGTCGTGGTCGCGGCGGTGGAGCGCCGCGGCTCCCCGCAGCCTGAGTGCATCGGCGAGATCCTCATCGGTGCCTTCCGAACGCGCCCACGCGATCGCGTCCTCCCACAGCAGCTCGGCTTCCTCGAAGCGACCGCTCGCCTCGTACCGCTCGGCAAGGCGCGTGCGCGCCGCCATGGCCAGCACCCCCCGGCCGGACCGCAGAGACGGTTCGAGGAAGGCCTCGAACAGCGGAAGGTCGCGCTCGAAGTCGAAGATGCGATTGATCATGAACGAGTACCCGGCGCCGAGGAGTGCCACCTCGAGATCCCAGCCGCCCAGGACGGCGATCCGGATCACCTCCCGCACGACCTGTCGGACGTCGTCGAACCATTCGGTGGCCTCCCCGGCACCGCCGAAGTTCTCGGCTGGGCCGGTCGGGATTCCGGTGAGATCGAGGATCCGGCCGAGGCAGAGCCGGGTCGCCTCGTAGCCCGTGCGCACGAAATGCTGCACGAGACGACGCTCGGCCGCGATCCGCGCCAGGTCGTCCAGGCTTTCCGCTCCGAGCTCGCGCAACAGGTCGTGCATCTGAAGCCGCCCGCGGTCGTCGACCCCGAGCAGGTTCGCTCCAAGTAGTTCGGTGACGGCGGCGTTTGTCGTGGCCCGGTCCGTGCCGTGGAGGCTCTCCGCCGCCTCGATCGACCAGGTTGCCCCCGGGTACACCGACAGCGCCCCGAAGAGCGACTTCGCACCGTCCGACAGACGATCGACAGACCACGACAGCGTCACCCGCACACTCGCATCTGCGGAACCAGCGCTCAGCGGGTCGAGGCGTCGTGTCGCTCTCTCGACCTCGTCGGCAATCGCCGTGATGCCCCCGTGCTGTCGCGCCATCCCTCGCGCGGCGGCGACTGTCAGTGCGAGGGGGAGACCTCCGCACGCGGCGACGAGCCGTTCGACCGTGCCGGGAGTCGGCGGTGAACCCTGCCGCCCGAGGCGCATGGCGAGCAGCTCGATCGCCTGCCGATCGGTCAGGATCCCGACCGAGAGCGCGAAGGCGCCCTCCCGTGCGATCAGCCCGGGCAGGGCACTCCGGCTGATCGCGATCACTAGGGACCGCCCCCCGAGCGGCAGTAGTTCGCGTACGAAGTCGGCTCCGGGCACATTGTCGAGGATGAGCAGCACGTCGCGCGAGCCGACGGCGGCACGGTACTCCTCGGGGCTCGGCCGACCGTGCTTCTGCTCGCCGAGTGCACGGAGGACGGCGGTCATGGCTTCGACGACATCGGCGGCACGGGTGGCGGGATTCATGCCATGGGCATCGAAGTACAGGACGCCGTCGCGGAACCTTGTCGCGTTCCCGCGCGCCCATTCCGCGACCAGGGTCGTCTTGCCGATCCCGCCCATTCCGCTGACAACCGCGAGGCTGCCGCCACGGGCGGCCTCGTCCGCCGCCGCATCGAGGAGCACGCCGTGTTCGGGACGCTGGATGTAGAGCGATCGGAGGGCGACGGGGAGGGGAAGGGCCCAGGGCTCGGCTCCCGACTCGCCGTCGTCGGCGCGCAACGCATCGACGTAGGCCGACTTCAAACCCTGGCTTGCGCCGACCCCCAGCTCGGCCCCGAGCCGATCCTCGGTCGCCCGGATGAGGTCGAGGGCACGGGTGCGATGCCCGGTTGCGAGCAAAAGACGGGCGACGGCCTCCTGAACTGCTTCATCAAGCGGGTGCCGTTCTGCGAGCTCGCCCGCGACCTCGAGCAGCTCCCGTGCAGTGTCGCGGTCGTTGGATGCCAGAGAGGCGGCGTCGATCAGCGTCTGCACGCGCTCCCGCTCAATGCCGCGCTTGAGGGCGCCGATGACGCCGTCGTCCGCCAGATCGGTGCCAGCGGGAACCTTCGCGATCGCCAGCGCCTCGAGGTAGCCGCGCAGGCGAGCCTCCGGCGCAGCTGCACGCGCCTCGCGCAACACGCGGCGGAACTCCAGCAGGTCGAGACCGTCTGAGTGCACGGCGAGGCGGTACGTCGTACCCGACCCGACGACCAGCGTCCCGGCGGCGTGCGCGTGCAGGAGCGGTTCGAGAGCGCGACGGGCCTGTCCGACGAGTCGGTGGAGCTGGTTGCGGGCGCTCGCCGGCGGATCTTCCCCCCAGAGTGCATCGACGAGGTCATCGATGCGCACGGGTTCGCCTCCGGCCAGCCCGAGGACGGCGAGCACCTGCGCGACTCGCGGCGGCGACAACGGCACCGCGACTCCGGCGACCTCGAGGCTGAGTGCGCCGAAGACGCTGAGGCGGACCGGGGTCGCGTGTGCGCGATCCGACTCGTCGCGCTCGCTCGGTGCTGCTGGCATCCGGCCCCGTTCCACGGCTGAAATCTGAGCCCAGATTAGCGCCGGATGCCGTCGCAG
Organism: Pseudolysinimonas sp.; assembly: GCA_039933575.1. GTDB lineage: Bacteria > Actinomycetota > Actinomycetes > Actinomycetales > Microbacteriaceae > Pseudolysinimonas_A. The sequence continues at coordinate 3,397 of JBDTNW010000021.1, forward strand.
CTCCTGCGACCAAGCGAACGCCCGAGGTCAGATCAGGGCTCGCCCGATGAGATCCGCGGTCGCCCGTGCGTGCACGATGAAGGCTGTGTGCGAGCCACCGGCGACCCGCTCGACCGACGCGCCCATCCGATCCGCCATGAACTCCATCGCGGCAGGGGGGATCGCGTTGTCGTGATCGGGGATCTGGAACCAGGACGGCAGGCGCTTCCAGGCAGCGGCGCTCGCCGGCTCCGCGAGCGCCGCTGCGGCGATCGGACGTTGGGTGGCAGCCATCACCGCCGCGTCCGCGGCCGACGAGTCAGCGCAGAAGACCGCGTGGAAAGTGCCGCGGTCGATGGTGATGTCGGGGCCGCCAGGTGCGCCGGGTGCGTCGTACGACGTCGGGCGGCCTTCGGTGGCGAGCATGGGCGGCGGATATCCGTTCTGTACGCTCAAGCAGCTCTCGCCGATGTCGAGGCCGAAAGCGGCCAGGTAGACCAGACCGGTCACGTTGTCGAGCGTGTCGGCCGCCTGCGTGATCACGGCACCACCGTACGAATGACCGACAAGCACTACGGGCCCTTCGATCGCGGCGACGCGGATTCTCACGCTCTCCGCGTCGCCGCTCAGCGACCGGAGGGGATTCGGCACGGCGACCACGGTGTGGCCGGCGGCTTGGAGGAGACGGATGGTGCCGCCGAAGCCGGAGGCATCTGCGAATGCGCCGTGCACGAGCACGACTGTGGGTGAGGTTGACATGTCGCACACGCTCCCGCAACACCGTGCCCTCGTCAACGGCGGCGGGCGAAGTTCAGTCGAAGTACCTAAGTCTGACGTTCAGTCATCCGACGGAAGCCGCCGATTCGGTCGCGGCACGACACTTCCAAGCAGCGTGCACCGTTCGGCGTACGTCACTCTGAGCGAAACGGAACCACCATCATGATCGACACCGCTACTCCCGTGGTCTTCATCCACGGTCTCTGGCTCCACGCCACGTCCTGGCGCCCCTGGGTTGACCTCTTCGCAGCCCGCGGCTTCGCCCCCGTCGCCCCCGGCTGGCCCGGGGAGCCGGTCACCGTGGAGGCGGCTCGTGCCGATGCGGAGGCCGTCGCCAACGTCGGCATCGACGCGATCACCGACCACTACGCGCAGCTAATCGCGGAGCTTCCCGCGCCGCCGATCCTGATTGGGCACTCCTTCGGCGGCATGATCGCGCAGAAGCTGCTGGGGCGTGGGATCGGGGCCGCTGCGATCGCGATCGATGCGGCGCAGTTCAAGGGCGTCCTGCCCCTGCCCCTCTCGTCGCTCCACGCCACGTTGCCGGTGTTCAAGAACCCGGGCAACAAGCACCACGCGGTGATGCTCGACGCCGATCAGTTCCAGTACGCGTTCGGCAACGAACTCCCGCGCGACGAGTCGGACGCGCTGTGGGACGCATGGGTCGTGCCATCGCCGGCCCTTCCCCTGTTCCAGGCCGCCACCGCGAATTTCAGTCTCCACTCGGAAGCGAGTGTCGACACCCGCAACGAGGATCGCGGCCCGCTGCTGCTGATCGCGGGCGGAAAGGACCACACGGTCCCCGAGGTGATCACGAAGGCCGAGCTCAAGGCGTACCGCAAGTCGTCGGCCACCACCGAATTCCTGGAGTTCGCCGACCGCGGTCACTCGCTGACGATCGATCACGGATGGCGTGAAGTCGCCGACGCGGCGCTGAGTTGGATCACCGAGCAGAAGGTCGGCGTCGCCACCGCGGCCTGACACCACGAGAAGCGCCCGGCCGCGATCTGCGGCCGGGCGCTTTTTTGCGTTCAGAGGGTCGTGGTACTCAGAGGGTCGCGACCAGACCGCCGTCGATGCGGATCCCGGTGCCGGTGATGTTGGTGGCCGCATCCCCGGCGAGGAAGAGGGCAATCGCCGCGACCTCCTCCGGCCGGGAGAACCGCTTGGTCGCGGTCCCTGCCACGGCCGCGTCGGCGACCTCCTGAGGGGCGCCCGCGCCCGCCGCGCTGAAGGTCTCCGCGATCCCGCCGTGGCCGAGCCACAGATCTGTTGCGACCGGACCGGGGTTGATCCAGTTGACGCGGATGCGGCCGCCGTACTCCTGCGAGAGGGACTTGCCGAAGCTGGCGAGCGCGGCCTTCGCGGCGCTGTAGTCGATCACTGCAGGATCAGGGAGTTCGGCGTTGACCGACGCGATGTTCACGATGTTCGCCCCCGGACGACCGAGCATGCCGGGGAGCACAGCACGGGTCGTGCGCATCGCGGACAGGAAGTTGAGGGTGAATGACGTCATCCACTCGTCGTCCGTGATGGAGAGGAAGCCGCTGGGTCGTGCGGTGGCGAGGCCGACGTTGTTCACCAGCACGTCGACCGGCCCGGCGGCGGCCGCGAGTGCCGTGGCGGCATCGGGTGACGCCAGATCGAGCGCGAGAAACGTCGTCGCCGTGGTGCTCACCAGCCCCTCAATCTCGTCCGTGGACCGCCGGGATACCGCCACCACCTCCGCGCCGGCTTCCGCGAACGCGCGGGCGATTGCCAATCCGATTCCTCGGCCGGCGCCGGTGACGATTACCCGTCTCCGGGCGAATGCCCCGTCTGCTGTCGTGCTCATAGCTGTACCTCCTCGTGTCGTAGTGATGGCTGCAAGCTAGTCCGGCGCCCCTTCTCGCGGCGTCCGTCGGATGACTGCATCCGCGTGAACCCCCCGATGCACTCGGAATGCACTGGGCTTCGATTCTCTGAAGCCATGAGTGCACTCGACGTCATGACGACCTGGGTATCCGCCGCCCCTCCCGACTTGCTCAGGCGGCGCGCCGAACGGCTCCGCCTGATCGCGGCACGGCTCGATCTGCTCGCCCAGGAGGGTGGCGGCTCCGATGCTGTTGCACCGTGGTGGGAGGTGCTGAGTGCCGGGTGCGAGGGTCTGGCGCTCGATCACGCTGACGAGGAAGAGACTCGCGACGGGAGGGGTACGCCGGCGGCGCACGCACTCCCGGCGGTCGTCGATGCGCTGCACGGTCGAGCGGATGCCGTGCGCGGCCACCTCGCCGTGATGACGCACGACCCCCATCTCCGCGGCGCGACGGCCGTGACCCGTGCGATGCTCGCGGCTGCTCTCGGCGACAACCGCGTGGCGGTCGATGGGCTCCTTACCCTGCTCGGGCGTCCATCGCAGAGCCTGGCCGAAGGCGAACTCGCGACTGTCGGCCTGCTCGCCGAACTGTCCTGGAGCACGAGTGCGAGGGGCAATGCCCGCGATCTGGTTGAGCGCCTCGGGCCTCGGCTCGCGGAGGCGGGCGACGTGACTCAGGCGGAGTGGGCGTTCGCGGACGTTCTGCTGTGCTCCGACGATTCGGAGCGGGGTCTCGAGAGACTTCTCGCCCGCGAGAACGGGTCGGTCTTTCGTCAGATGCGCCTCGAACTCGCGCTCGGCATGCTGCAACGCCGGTCGCGGAGGCCACGGAGCTCTCGTGCGCATCTGCAGGAAGCCTTCGAGGCCGCGACCGCGCTCGGGGCGGTCGCGTGGGTCGCGCGATCCCAGGGGGAACTACGCGCCGCCGGAGGCAGACTCGCGCGCGACGAGCCATCGGCGCTCGGCATGCTTTCGGTTCAGGAGCTTCGGATCGCCCAACTCGCCGCGCAGGGGCTCAGTAACACCGGAATCGCCTCCGAGCTATCGCTCTCCCCGAGGACGGTTGGATCGCACCTCTACCGGATCTTTCCCAAGCTCGCGATCTCCTCGCGAGTCGAACTTGCGGCACTTGTGCTTCGGGCGGGCTGAGCGAGGAATTCAGTCGTGTGACTCAAGCCGAAGCCCCCGGCGGGGCGGAATCCTGACACCGATACCCACCGAAGGAGCACACGATGACCACGAAGCGCACCCGCTACGACGGATTCGACACGATGCCCATCGCCGGCGAATGGCGCCCCGGATCGTCAGCCGACATCCTCACCAACATCGATCCGTATCACGGCACGGTGCTCACTGAGACCCGCAAGGCGGACGCCGCCGATGTCGACACGGCGTATCGGAGCGCCCAGTTGGCGCAGCGCGCCTGGGCGCTGAGCGCCCCAACAGAACGCGCTGCGGTCTTTTTGCGGGCAGCAGCGATCATCGAAGAGCGCACGGAAGAACTGGTTGAGTGGCTCACCCGCGAGGTGGGAACGACCAGGATGCGCGCGCTCGTTGAACTCGGGATCGTTGCGGCGGTGACCCGAGCCGGGGTCGAACACACCACCCTCGCGCAGGTCACGGTCGCATCCGACGCGCCCGGCAAGGAGAACCGGATCTACCGGCGACCGGCGGGCGTCGTCGGAGTGATCAGCCCCTGGAACTTCCCGATGTATCTCTCCCAGCGCTCGGTTGCGCCGGCTCTCGCCGTCGGCAACGCGGTCGTGCTGAAGCCCGCGGAAGACACTCCGGTGACGGGCGGCCTCCTGATCGCCAAGATCTTCGAGGAGGCGGGACTGCCGGCCGGGGTGTTGAGCGTCGTCGTCGGCAGCGGGTCCCAGATCGGCGACGAGTTCGTGGCGCATCCGGTGCCCCGAGTCATCTCGTTCACTGGGTCGACGCGGGTCGGGCTCGGGATCCCGGCGAAGGCGGGGGTGAAACGGCTCGCCCTCGAGCTAGGTGGCAACGGCCCGTTCGTCGTGCTCGACGACGCCGACCTCGAGCGAGCCGTCGAGGCCGCCGTGTTCAGCAACTATTGGCACCAGGGGCAGATCTGTATGGCGACCAATCGGGTGATCGTCGACGCTGCGGTCTACGACGAGTTCACCGAGAGGTTCGTCGCGGCGGCGAAGGCTCTGACCTGCGGCGATCCTGGTCTCGCCGAGACCCAGGTCGGCCCAATTATCAACGACAAGCAGGTCGCGTCGATCCTCGACAAGGTCGACCGAGCCGTCGCGGGCGGTGCTGTGCTCGCGCTGTCGGGCGATCAGTCCGGTCCGACCGGACGCGTGCTTTCCCCCCGCGTCTTGCTCGGCACGAATGACGTGGCGACTGCCGCCGAGGAGGTCTTCGGTCCGGTAGCCACGATCATCCGCGCCGACGACGAGGCGGACGCCCTGCGAATCGCGAACGACACGACGTACGGCCTGTCGAGCGCAGTATTCACCGAGGATCTCGAACGCGGAGTGCGATTCGCACAGCGGATCGAATCCGGGATGACCCACATCAACGACACGACCGTGCACGACGACGTGCACGCGGCATTCGGCGGCGAAAAGCAATCGGGGCTGGGTCGGTTCGGCGGCGACTGGGTCCTTGAGGACCTCACGAGCCTGCACTGGATCAGCATCCAGCACATCCGCAGGCCGCTGCCCTTCTGAGACGATTTGGTCCGGTCGGGAACGGGTGGCGTACGTGTGCCGCTGCCCGCCGTCGATGACGGACTGCAGATCCGACCACTCGCCGTGATGCCCTGACTGGAGAGACCAGGTCGGAGCACCTGCGGGGTAGGGATGACTTCGCGCGTTTCGGACTTTCTGGAAGTACCCTGAACAAAAGCCTGAAACAGCAAGCGCCTTACTCACAGATCCGAGAGGGAAGCTCATGCGCGGATCGTGGTGGCGTCGGGTGCTGCGCATTTGGTACGCCTGGCAGGGTCGCCGACTTGAGGGCATTCCCAGGCCTGAAGACCGCGCGTTCGCGAGCGCTCCCGGTGACTCGCCCCTTGAGTGTGTGGTGTTCGGGTCGGGGCCGCTGTCAGGGTGGGGCGTTGCGACCCACCAATTGGCTCTTCCTGGTGCCCTCGCCAGGAGTCTTGCGCGTCGCTTTCATCGGGGCGTGACAGTGCGGGGAAGCCTCGCCCCCGCGCTCACCGCCCGCGTGATGGACGAGCGAGTCGATGACCTTCCTTGGGGAGCTGCGCAGGTCGGCCTTCTCGCGTTCGGTCCCTATGAGGCGCTGACCGCAGATCTGAAAGAGTGGCGGCGGGTTCTCATCCGGCTCATCGGCGACGTACGAACGCGGATGCCGGCCGACGCGGTGCTCGTCGTCATGGGCATCCCGTCGATCGAATCGTTGCCCTGGTTGCGAGGATTCGGGCGTCCTGTCTTGAAGCGCATCCTTCCGCAGTATGACGTGGTGGTCCGCGACGTTTGCGAGGCTCTCGGCGCCCAGTTCCTGCCGCTCCCGGTGCCCGCTCGGGACCGGGGAGGGAACCTCGGCGCCGGCGACTACACCTTTTGGGCCGAAGTCATCGTGGCATCCATCGACATCGGTCTCCCGCCTGGCGGGCCGACACAGCCGAGCGAGGCCCAGCGGGCGCGCGCGGTTGAGCGTCTGGCAATTCTCGACACCGAACCTGAGGAGCGTTTCGATCGGGTCGTTCGCCTCGCACGCTCGACGTTCCAGACCCGCAGTGCGTCGTTCAGTGTGCTGTATGGCGATCGCCATTGGCACAAGTCGAGTGTCGGTGAGGATCTGGAAGACGTGTCGCGCGACGTCTCACTGTGTGAGCTCACCCTCGCGGAGGGGCGCCCGGTGGTGATCGGTGACACCTGGAACGACCCGCGACTGGGAGACAATCCGCTGTTGCGCCACGGCGAGGGGATGCGGTTCTTCGCGGGACACCCACTGCGGGCACCGGGCGGGGAGTTCATCGGGGTACTCAGCGTGAGCGACTCGGCCCCTCGCGATCCCGAGGACATGGATCTCGTCATCCTCCGCGACCTCGCGCTGATGATCGAAGCCGAACTCGCCCGCTAACCGCTAGCTAGCCCCGCAGCGACGGGACGGGGATGATGAACGGATGACCCTGCTCGATCGCATCCGCGAGTCGGTGATCGGCGACGATCAGGTGATGCCGGGCCCGTTTGGGCCGCGCCGGGTGACCTACGCCGACTACACGGCGAGCGGCCGGTCGCTGGGGTTCATCGAAGACTTCATCCGCGACGAGGTGCTGCCCCGCTACGCGAACACCCACACCGAGTCGTCGGGCACGGGGTTGCAGACCACGCGACTGCGTGAGGATGCCCGCGCCGCCATCCACAGGTCGGTGCACGGCACGGACGACACCGTCGTGATTTTCGCCGGCAGCGGCTCGACGGCTGCGATCGACAAACTGGTCGGCATCCTGGGTCTGCGGATTCCGGCCGACCTCGACCGCCGCTACGGGCTCTCTGCAACGATCCCGGTGGATGAGCGCCCGGTCGTGTTCATCGGACCCTTCGAGCACCACAGCAACGAGTTGCCGTGGCGGGAGTCGATCGCCGATGTTGTGACGATTCCCGAGGATGCCAACGGGCACGTCGACATTGACGCGCTGCGTGCGGCCCTTGTCGCGCACGCCGAACGACCGCTGAAGATCGGTTCGTTCAGCGCCGCCAGCAACGTGACCGGCATCATGACCGACACCACCCTGGTCACCGATTTGTTGCACGAGTACGGCGCCCTGGCCTGCTGGGACTTCGCGGCGGCAGCTCCCTACGTCGACATCGACGTTGCCGCGGGTGGGTTCGATGCGGTGTTCCTGTCGCCGCACAAGTTCATCGGCGGACCGGGGACTCCCGGCATCCTGATCGCCGACAAAAGCATCCTCACCAACTCCGTTCCCGACATGGTGGGCGGCGGCACGGTCGCCTATGTGAATCCGCTCGAGCACCGCTACCTCACGGATCCTGCGCATCGGGAGGAGGCAGGCACTCCGGCGATCATCGAGTCGATCCGTGCCGGGTTGGTGTTCGGGCTCAAGGACGCCGTCGGTGTCGAGACGATCCGGGCGGTTGAGGATGATTTCTTAGCGCGTGCAATGCACTCCTGGCGGCAGCATCCCAACATCCAGGTGCTCGGCAACCCCGACGCCGAACGGTTGTCGATCATTTCGTTCGTCGTGAAACGTCCCGGCGGTCACTACCTGCACCACAACGCTGTCGTCGCGATTCTGAACGACCTGTTCGGCATCCAGTCGAGGGGTGGATGCTCGTGCGCCGGCCCGTACGGACATCGCCTGCTCGGCATCG
>JBDTNW010000022.1:0-10867 GCA_039933575.1 Pseudolysinimonas sp.
CGCAGCGGCTCAAACGCGGCCGTGTAGGTGTGCGTCTCGCCCGGCTCGAGGTCGATCGGAACAGCGATCATCGACGTCATCCCGTTGCTGTGCCACAGCACGCCACCATCCGAGAAGAAGGTCAGCGCAGGCATGATGCCGGTCGTGCCCTGGAGGTGCTCGGTGCCCGCGTTGCGCAGGGTCACGGTGGCCTCGATCGAATCAGCTGTCGCGCTCGCAGCGACCGGCGCAACGTCGAGCACGAGCCCGTTCGACGCCGCATCAAGCACGACCGGGGGCGCGGCGCAGAGATTCAGGGCCTGAGCGGATTTCGCGCGTTCCGGCTCCGGATCGTCCGCCAACGGTGCTGCGCCAGCCGAAACATCTTGCGAAGTCAGAGCTGACGAGTCGCTGGCTGACCTCGGCAGCGATGACAGCACGATTGGCGTGAAAACGCCGACCATTGCGAGCGCCCCAACGGCTGTCGCCGCGATCACGCGGGGACGCCGGCGCGAGTGGGCGCGCTTGAGAACTGCATCGACGTCGATGGTGCCGCCGCCTTTCGGTTCGGGATCGCGCAGCAGGTCGCGCAGGTCAGATTCGGTGGCCATGGGAGGCCTCCTTCCGTGAGCGGGAAGAACCGGCCGGACGCGGCGTGAGCCGGTCCTCAACAGTTCCGTCGTCAGCCAAGGAGATCGCCATCTTCGCGAGCCCATCACTGAGATAGCGCTTCACCGCGCCCGAGCTGATGCCGAGGGTCTCGGCGATGTCGTCGACCTTGAGGTCGTCGTAGTAACGCAGCACCAGACAGGCCCTCTCGCGCGGGGTGAGTTTGCGCAACTCGTCGTGGAGGTCGAGCCGGGAGTTGACCTCTCCTGCCGCCGATTCCTGCTCGTCGGGTCGGTACTCGAGGGGAGCGATGCGACGCCAGCGCGTGGTGCGGCGGCCGCCATCCAGATGTCCGTTGAGGATCGCGCGCCGCACATACGCCTCGGCGCTCTCGACACTGAATCCGTTGCGAAGCCGGCCGAAGGTGCGCACGAGGGCGTCCTGCACGAGGTCAGCCGCATCGTCGCGGTTGCCGCAGAGCAGGGTCGCGTAACGCACGAGCGCCTCGCCGCGCTGGGCGACCAGCTCGACGACGACTTCTTCCCACGCAGCTCTCGCCGCCATCCACTCCACCTCTCTCACCTTCTAAGACGAGAAGGTAGGCGGAAACGTTGGGGTGAGCCGGGAAGAACCAAAATGAACGGCGCGCCGCCAGCGAGGTCGGCGCGCCGTTCCGTATGGGGCAAACGCTACTCCAGCGCCGCTCGCATGCGGGACCGAAGCTCGTCGAGTTGAGCGAGGACTGGGCCCGGAACGCGCCCCTCGAAGGTGTCGAAGAATGCTTCGGCGTCGAGTGCTTCCGCGAGGTGCGCCTCAGGGTCGATCTCGAACAACTCGACCCAGTCGGCGTCGGTCACTCCGGCTTCTGCGTAGTCAATCGCCCCGGGAGCTGGCAGCCAGCCGACCGGGCTCTCGACCGCAGGGGCGGTGCCCTCAACGCGCTCCAGGATCCACGCGAGCACTCGGCTGTTTTCGCCAAAGCCGGGCCAGAGCCAGCGACCGTCTTCGTCGGTGCGAAACCAGTTGACCTGGAAGATTCGCGGAACGCTTCCGGTTGCGCGCAACTGCGTTCCCACGTCGAGCCAGTGCTGCCAGTGGTCGGCCATGTTGTAGCCACAGAAGGGGAGCATCGCAAACGGATCGCGGCGCAGCTCCCCGACGTTGCCCTCGGCGGCCGCCGTGCGCTCGGACGAGATCGTGGCGCCCATGAAGACGCCATGTTCCCAATCCCGTGCCTCCGCCACCAGTGGCACGTTGGTGGCACGCCGGCCGCCGAAGATGATCGCGTCGATGACGACGCCCCGAGGGTCTTCCCAGTCATCCGACATCGTCGGGCACTGGGCGGCAGCCACGGTGAAGCGTGAGTTCGGGTGCGCGGCCGGATGGCCGGAGTACGGCGTCCACGGCTGACCCGTCCAGTCGGTGAGGTGGTCAGGCACCGTGGTGGTGAGCCCTTCCCACCAGACATCCCCGTCGGGGCGAAGCGCGACGTTGGTGAAGATTGTGTTGCCCCACAGGGTGTCGAGCGCGGTCGAGTTTGTCGCGGTGCTGGTGCCGGGTGCAATTCCGAAGAAGCCGGCCTCGGGATTGATCGCCCGCAGTTTGCCATCGGCATCCGGTGCCAGCCAGGCGATGTCGTCGCCGATCGTCTCGACAGTCCATCCCGGAATCGTTGAGTGCAGCATCGCGAAGTTCGTCTTGCCACACCCGCTCGGGAAGGCCGCCGCGATGTGGAACACGCGCCCCACCGGATTGGTGACCTTGAGGAGCAGCATGTGTTCCGCGAGCCAGCCCTCGTCGCGAGCCATCACCGACGCGATGCGCAGCGCAAATGCCTTTTTGGCGAGCAGGGCGTTGCCGCCGTACTGCGAGCCGAACGACCAGATTTCGCGAGTCTCGGGAAAGTGCGAGATGTATTTGGTGTCGTTGCACGGCCAGGCGACATCGACATCGCCGTGCTCGAGCGGAGCGCCGGCAGTGTGCGCGGCTCGCACCCACTCCGTCTCGGGCCCGATCAGTTCGAGGGCGGCTGAGCCCATGCGGGTCATGATTCCCATGCTCACGACGACGTAGGGCGAGTCGGTGACCTGCACGCCGATCCGGGAAAGCGGGCTACCGAGCGGTCCCATGGAGAACGGCACGACGTACATCGTGCGGCCGCGCATGGAGCCGGCGAACAGTCCGTTCAGGGTGCGCCGCATGTCGGACGGTTCGTGCCAGTTGTTGGTGGGGCCCGCATCCTCCTGCGTGGTCGAGCAGATGAAGGTGCGCGACTCGACCCGGGCGACATCGTCGGGATGGCTGCGGGCCAGAAAACTGTAGGGCCGGCTGTCGGCGTTCAGCCGAATGAGCGTGCCCCGCGCAACCATCTCGCGGATCAAGCCGTCGGCTTCGCGGCGGGAACCGTCGCACCACACGATGTCGTCGGGGCGCGTCAGTTCGGCCATCTCGTCGACCCAGGCGACGACCCGAGGATCGGTTCCTCCGGGGGCAGTCCGGGTCGGGTGGGCGATCGACACGGGGTCGGACTCGAGGCCCTCGACGGCGACGCGTCGGCTGGTGGTGAGAGTCACGGTCAGCTCCTTCGGGGCCATGGCAGGATGCGGTGAAAATATGACGCCTGAGTCCACTTTGCGACTGTTTCGAACCGAGAATGTCGATTCGGGGTCGAAATAATCGCAGTTCTTTCCCTATGCTGATTTTCATGAAGGATCTCGCGATGCTCGGACAACGGATGCGGTTCTTCCGTACGGAGGCGGGTCTCACCCTCGAACAACTCGGCAGCGCGGTCGGCATTGCGGGCAGCCAGCTCTCGCTGATGGAGAACGGACGTCGCGAACCTCGGCTCTCGTTGCTCGAGGCAATCGCGGCCCGGCTCGGCATCCAGCTCGCCCTGTTGCTCGAAGCTTCGGCGCCGACCGAACGGGCCGGGCTTGAAGTCGAGTTGGAGCGCGCCCAGGCCAGCCCGGTGTACGCGCAACTCGGCCTCCCGGCCGTGCGTGCAAGCAAGGGGATGCCGGATGAGACCCTCCGAGCTCTCGTCGGCCTGCACCGCGAACTCTCCCGCCGGTCGCTCGAGGCGATCGCGACTCCCGAAGAAGCTCGCCGGGCGAACACCGAATTGCGCACCCGGATGCGCGAACGCGACAACCACATCCCCGAGATCGAGGATCTGGTCGAAGACACCCTGCGCGGCGTCGGCCACATCGGCGGCGCCCTCACCCACCGGTCGGTCGGGCGAATCGCCGAAAAGCTGGGATTCGAACTGGTCTACGTCGGCGACCTCCCGCACTCTGCTCGCTCGGTCACCGACCTCGAGAACGGCCGCATCTACCTGCCGCCGGCCTCCATCCCGGGCGGCCACGGACTGCGCTCGATGGCACTCCAGGCCGTTGCCCACCGCTTGCTCGGCCACCAGGCTCCGCTCGACTACGCCGGCTTCCTGCAGCAGCGGCTCGAGATCAACTACTTCGCGGCTGCCTGTCTGATGCCCCAGACCCAGTCCCTGCAGTTTCTGCGGCAGGCGAAAGCCGATCGCGACATCGCTCTCGAAGACTTTCGGGATGCCTTCGGCGTCACCCACGAGGCCGCCGCGTTGCGCTTCACCAACCTCGCAACCGCGCATCTCGGGATGCGCACCCACTTTCTGCGACTCGGCGGCGACGGCGCAATCGCGAAGGCCTACGAAAACGACGGGCTGCCGCTACCCACCGACGTCACCGGATCGGTCGAGGGTGAGATCGTGTGCCGCTACTGGAGCGCCCGCCGCGCATTCGTGCGCACCAACCGCACAACCGAGTTCTACCAGTACACCGACACCCCGAGCGGCACCTTTTTTGAGTCCACCCAGATCGGCACCAGCGCCGCGAACGACGAGTTCTCGATCACCATCGGGGTGCCGTTCGACGACGCCAAATGGTTCCGCGGTCGCGAGACTCAGCGCCGCGAAGTGTCACGGTGCCCCGATGCATCCTGCTGCCGTCGCCCCCCGGCCGACCTGGCGGCGCACTGGTCGGGCAAGTCGTGGTCGAGCGCCAAGGTGCACGCGCACATCTTCTCGCCGCTGCCCTCGGGAAGGTTCCCGGGAGTGGATGACCGCGAGCTCTACGAGTTTCTTGAGTCTCACGCTTCTTCTTAGAGAATGCGTGCCGCCCCAGACGGCTATTTGCCCGACTACGGGGTCTCCCGGGCGGGTTTGGGCCCGAAATCGGGCAAATAGCCGCTTTCGAGGGCAGCAGCGCGCCCAGCGCGGATCAACCAGTGGGTCGGGTCGGCCACGGCGGCTTCCGTCGAACCTGCCATCTCGGTAAGAGAGATGGATGCCACGGGGCTTCCGTCGGGCAGCCGCGGCTCGGTCTCGACCCTGCCCGCGATCACGATCACCCGAGTGCGGTCACGCTGTGCGAGTTCGAGCGCGTGCCCGACGACCTTCCCCCTGAGGGAGGTGTCGTCGAAGGTCCCCTCGCCGGTGATCAGCAGGGCGGCATCCCGAAGTGCGTCGTCGAGACCGGTGAGCGCCGCGATCGCCGCCGACCCGGGTTCGATTACGGCGCCCCACGCGGCGAGAAGCCCGTAGGCCGTACCGCCGGCCGCACCGGCGCCCGGCGTCGCAGGATCGGCGGCGAAGTGTGATGCCCAGGCGGTCAGTCGATCCTCGAGGACGGCGATGTCGGCGGGCGTCGCGCCCTTCTGCGGGCCAAAGACGGCCGCGGCGCCTTCAGGTCCGAGGAGAGAAGCGGTCACGTCGGTCAGCAGTGTTACGCCTCCGGGCGGGGGATCGATCCCCGCTAAAGCGTCGAGCGCACCCGCACCACCGTCGGTCGACGCCGACCCGCCGAGGCCGATCACGAGCGATGTGGCGCCTGCGTGCAACGCCCGAGCGATCACCTCGCCGAGGCCGCGGGTTGTCGCACCGAGCGGATCGAGAGCGGCCATGAGACCGATACCCGACGACTGCGCGAGTTCGATGACCGCTGTGCCGTTGGGGAGATGCAGCCACTAGCCGGGGACCGGGCGACCGTCGGGGCCGGTCACGGTTCCGGCGGAGCGACGTGAGGAGTCGGGGGTCGCCGTCTCGATGGCGTCGAGGGTGCCTTCGCCACCGTCGGCCTGCGGCAGCAGCACCAGGTCGTCGTCGGCGCGAACTGAACGCCAGCCCTCGGCGATCGCGTCGGCGACGCCGCGGGCGTGGAGCGAACCCTTGAACGAGTCCGGTGCGATCACGACCCGCATCCGCGAACTCCCGACAATTTAAGGTGCCCCCGACACGATTCGAACGTGCGACCTCTTCCTCCGGAGGGAAGCGCTCTATCCACTGAGCTACGGGGGCGCAGCGCCACCTAGGTTAGCAGTATGACTTCAGCCCAGCCCCGGCGAGAGGTGGGCTCGAGACTGGTTCTGGAGGTCGACGACCCGACCGCGTTCGTGCTCGCGGCATCCGTCGCGCAGGGTGTTCCAACGACCGAGGAATCGCTTCGGGTGCGGCTCGGCGACCAACCGATCCAGGTGCGGGAGATCGATGACGGGCACGGCACGCGCCTGCGACTTTTCGAGACCCAACCCGGCCTCCTGACTATTGAGTACGCCGCGACGGTCGTTGGTCGTTCGGCACGCGCAGGGATCGACGACCTCGATCTGGTCACCTATCTGCGCCCGAGCCGTTACGTGCAGTCCGACGGTCTGACCGACCGAGCCCGCGACCTCTTTGGCGGCACGTCAGGAATCGACCGCGTTCTTGCCGTCGAGCAATGGGTGCACGACAACCTCTCGTACACGCCCGAAATGAGCTTCCCGACCGGGGGAGCGCTCGAGACCCTCGACCTGGGTGCCGGGGTGTGTCGGGATTTCGCCCATGTCACCGCGGCGTTCCTGCGCGGGCTCGACGTTCCGGCCCGGATGGTTTCGGTGTACGCGCCGGGACTCCAGCCGCGCGACTTCCACGCCGTGATCGAGGCTTACGTCGACAACCGCTGGATCGTTGTCGACGCCACCCGCCTCGCTCCCCGACGCAGCCTGGTGCGGATCGCAACCGGGCGGGATGCCACCGACACCGCGTTTCTCACCAACACTCTCGCCGACGTGCGCCTGATCACCCTCGACGTGCGGGCGACCAGCGACGAAGACCTCACCGACGATCCGAGTGAGATCGTCGAGCTGTCTTGAGCTGTCGGCTGTGGTGATTTAGGGAAGTGCCGCGAGTGCCGAATCAATGATGTCGGTGGGCTCGCCGGGTTCGGAGAAGGTCACCGAGGTCGCGACCAGCCAGTAGTTGCCCTGGAAGACGATCGCCGTTCCGACACCACCCTCGACGGAGAAGTACGCTTCGTCGCCGTAGGTCGGCACCGGGGCGCTCGTCGCGGAGGCCTGGTTCTTGAGGTCGAGGATGTGATCACCCGAGAGGTGCGCGACCGAGATGTCCATCGTGCCGCCGCCAGATTCCAGCACCCAGCGGCAGGCAACTCCGCCGGCCGCCAGCGCATCGTCGGCAGCGGTGCCGGCACCCGGCGTCCAACTTCCGAGCAGCGCGAGGTTCGGATTGAACGCGTAGACCGCGTCCGGGTCGACGAGGTCTGCGCACGCGATGTCGATCGGTGTGATCGCATCCGGGGTGGTGGTCGGAGTAGGCGTCGCCGTTTCGGTCGGTGTCGGTGTCGGTGTCGGCGTCGTGGTGGGGGTGGCGGTCGGGGTCGGGATGCACCCCGCGAGCATCACCGCCACGGTCACAGCAAGCAGGGCAGCGCTCGCCTTCCGGATCGAGAGTGAGGATGCGACAGCCATGCCTCCATCATCCCCCGGCTACGATCGAGCGTTGTGACCCCCGCCGAACTCACCGCCACACTGCTCGAGCTGACCCGCTCGGCGGCAGGCGACCGCGCGGCCGAGATCTCCGACGACGACGTCACCCTCGAGCGCCCCCGCAACCGGGATCACGGCGATTGGGCCTCGAACGTCGCACTCAGGCTCGGCAAGCGTCTCGGCATCGATTCACGGGCGTTCGCGAGCGATCTGGCGACGAGACTTGCCGCCACCGACGGCATTGCGGCAACGGATGTCGCTGGCCCCGGCTTTCTCAACATCACCCTCGATGCAGCCGCGGCCGGGGTACTTGCGAAGAGCATCGTGGATGCCGGTGAGATCTACGGGCGCGGCGACCTCTATCCGGGCGTGCGAATCAACCTCGAATTCGTTTCGGCGAACCCGACCGGCCCGATCCACCTCGGCAGTACGCGCTGGGCTGCCGTTGGCGACAGCCTGGCCCGCATCTTCACAGCTCAGGGTGCCGACGTCACCCGCGAGTACTACTTCAACGACCACGGCGCGCAGATCGACCGTTTCGCGCGTAGCCTGATCGCCGCACACCTGGGGGAGCCGACCCCCGATGACGGCTACGCCGGCGACTACATCCTCGACATCGCGGCGCGGGTCGAGGCTGCCTACTCGGGCGACCTGACTGCACTCCCGCGCGACGAACTGCTCGAGGTGTTCCGCTCGGCCGGGGTCGAGCTGATGTTCGGCGACATCAAGTCGAGCCTCCACGACTTCGGCGTCGACTTCGACGTCTACTTCCACGAGGACTCGCTGCACGAGTCGGGTGCCGTTCAGCACGCCGTCGATCGGTTGCGCGAACTGGGCCACATCTTCGAAGCCGACGGCGCGACCTGGCTACGCACCACGGAGTTCGGCGATGACAAGGATCGCGTCGTCATCAAGAGTGACGGCGAGGGTGCCTACATTTCGGGCGATCTCGCGTACTACCTCAACAAGCGGGAGCGCGGCTTCGAGCGCAACCTGATCATGCTCGGCGCCGACCACCACGGGTACGTCAAACGGCTGATGGCGATGACCGCGGCCTTCGGCGACGAGCCGTTCGTGAACCTCGAGATTTTGATCGGCCAGTTGGTCAACCTGGTGCGCGACGGTGAGGCGGTGCGGATGTCGAAGCGGGCCGGCACCGTCGTCACGATGGAAGACCTGGTGGATGCTGTCGGCATCGATGCCGCCCGCTATTCACTGGTGCGTTCCTCGGCCGACTCGATGCTCGACATCGACCTCGACCTGTTGACGAAGAAGACGAACGACAATCCCGTCTTCTACGTGCAGTACGCCCAGGCTCGAACCGGAGCCGTCGCCCGCAACGCAGCGGATGCCGGGGTCGCCCAGGATGAGTTCGACGCGAGCCTGCTCAGCCACGAGACGGAAAGCATCCTGCTCGGGGCGCTCGCCGAGTTCCCTCGCATCGTGCGGCAGGCGGCCGAACTGCGGGAACCGCATCGCGTCGCGCGCTACCTCGAAGAACTTGCTGGCGCGTACCACCGCTGGTATGACGCGTGCCGCATCATCCCGCAGGGTGACGACCCGATCTCGACGCTGCACCGCACCCGGCTGTGGCTCAACGCCGCGACCGGCCAGGTGCTGCGCAACGGTCTGGCGCTTCTCGGGGTCAGCGCTCCGGAGCGAATGTGAGCGGCTCGAATGTGAGCGGCTCGGAGGTGACCGGTGCAATGGTGCCGGTCCCCGTCATCCCGGTTCCCGCCGCGACCACCGTTGTCGTCGTGCCGCCGAAAAAGAAGAAGCGCAATCGCGCGTTGATTGTGGTGCTGATCATCGTCGCGATTCTTGCCCTGCTCGCCTTCATCGCCTTCCTGATCGGCGAGAACTTCGCCAAGAACTACGCGCAGGACTACATCCGCACCCGGGTCATTCAGGTGCTCGGGCTGCCCGCCGACGCGAAAGTGGATGTCGACCTCCACGGTGGATCGATCATCCTGCAGGCGCTTGCGGGTCACATCAATGAAGTCGATGTGAGCGTTCCGCAGGTGGCTTTCGGTCCTCTCACCGGGTCCGCGACGTTGCACGCCGAAAACGTACCGCTCGACGCGAACGCGCCGGTCGGGGTCTTGAACGTCGAATTCGCGGCGAGTGAGACCGACCTCGCGAAGATCGCCGGCAACCTCAGTGGCCTCCAACTCGATTCGATCACCCTCACAGAACCCGACATCGTGATCGCATCGTCGTTCTCGCTGCTCGGCTTCCCGATTCCCCTCGGTGTCAGCATCCTGCCCTCGGCCGCGGACGGCCAACTGGTCTTCACGCCCGACGTGGTGACGATTGCCGACCAGCCGTTCGCGGTGAAGGATGTGCTCGCCAACCCGCTGTTCGGCGGTTTCGCGCGCGACCTTCTGAAACAGCAGTCGATCTGCATCGCCGGGAATCTCCCTAAGGCGCTCGAGCTGACCAGCGTTGGCGTCGAAGGCAAACGCCTCGTCCTCAAATTCACGGCTGACGGCGCCGCCCTCGGTGGCCCCGAGCTCAGCACTCTCGGCACCTGCGGGAACTAGCACCGTGTCGGCGGTGGCGACGTGATGACTCGCGTGGCACGTTCGCTGACCACACTGATCTCCGCCGGTCCGTGAATCGGTAAGCTGATCCCGGCTTCAGGGATCAATCCGGGTCCGCTCGCCTCACTTATCCATATTCCTTCGTGAGGTCTGTCGTGTCTGCCAACCCGCTTGCTCCTGAGTGGCTCGTCCACCCGGATGACGCCAACGCGCTCGCGCCATCCGTCTGGCCGCCTTCGGTGCAGCGGGATGCCGCTGGCGCGATCACCGTCGCCGGCGCGGCGCTGGCGGGGCTGGCATCCGAATTCGGCACCCCGCTGTACGTCGTCGACGAGCAGGATGTGCGCACTCGCGCCGAAACCATCAAGGCGCTCGTCAACGAGGCCTTCGCCGTGGTCGGGTCGCGTGTTGACGTCTACTACGCGGGCAAAGCGTTCCTCTGCACGGCCGTCGCGAAGTGGGTCGTCGAGGCCGGCTTGCACATCGATGTCGCCAGCGGGGGAGAACTCGCGGTCGTCCTGGCGGCCGGGGTCGACCCGGCGCTGCTCGGATTTCACGGAAACAACAAGAGCCTCGCCGAGATCGACCGTTCGGTCGAACTGGGCGTGGGCGCGATCGTTCTCGACAGCGTCGTCGAGGTCGATCGCGTGTCGGCAGCCGCCGAGAAACACGGTCGCGTTCAGGCGGTGCGGCTGCGCATCAACTCGGGGGTGCACGCGAGCACCCACGAGTACCTGGCCACCGCCCGCGAAGACCAGAAGTTCGGCATCCCGCTCGCCGACGCCCCCGCAGTGGTCGCGCAGATCCGGTCGCACGCCAGCCTGAGATTCCTCGGACTGCACTCGCACATCGGGTCGCAGATCTTCGAGTCCGCCGGGTTCTCCGAGGCGACCCGCCGCCTCCTCGCGGTACACGCCGAACTACTGAAAGACGGCGAGGTT
>JBDTNW010000023.1:0-10790 GCA_039933575.1 Pseudolysinimonas sp.
GGCTAGGAGACGAGGGCGAGGTCGCGGGAGATAGCTGCTGCGGCATCCTGCATCGCAGGCAGTAGCCGTAGGGCTTGGGCGCCGGCATCCTCGCTGCTCGCCGACATTGACACGTTGATGGCCGCGACGACTGTTGCGCCGCGGCTGACCGGTACCGCGAGCGCGCGGAGGCCGAGCTCGAGTTCGCCGTCGACGAGACTCCAACCCTGCGCCGCGACGCGGTCGAGTTCGGCGCGCAACTCGGCGGGGTCAGTGATGGTGCGCTCGGTGAATCGCTCCGCGGTGAAACCCTCGAAGTAGGTGTCAAGCGCCGCCGCGTCGAAGGATGCGAGCAAAACGCGCCCCATCGAGGTCACCGAGGCCGGAAACCGGGTGCCGATCGTGATCGCCACCGACATGATGCGCCGGGTGGGCACGCGGGCGACGTAGACGACATCCCGACCGTCGAGAACGGCGGTGGATGTCGACTCGCCGACCGCTCGCGAGAGGGCCTCGAGGTGGGGTTGCGCGATCTCGGGCAGGCTCAAGGAAGACAGGTACGAAAACCCGAGGTCGAGCACGCGCGGGGTGAGTTCGAACTTGCCGTCGTGCGACCTGACGTACCCTTCGGTTTCGAGAGTGAGCAGGAACCGGCGGGCGGTGGCACGGGTCATCCCGGTCGCGCGGGCGACATCGGAGAGAGTCTGCCGCGGCGTCTCGGCCCCGAACGCGCGGATGACCGCGAGCCCGCGCGCGAGCGACTGCACGTAGCTGCTGCCGTCGGGTTCGGGCACCTACCGCTCCAAGACGATGGCGAGACCTTGGCCGACGCCGATGCAGATCGTGACCACAGCAACCCCTCCGCCGCGGTGCTTCAACTCGTGCGCGGCGCGGGCGATGAGGCGCCCACCGGATGCGCCGAGCGGGTGCCCGATCGCAAGTGCGCCGCCGTGGATGTTGAGTCTCTCGGGATCCACCTCGGGCCAGAGTTTGAGACATGCGAGGGTCTGTGACGCGAAGGCTTCGTTGAGTTCGACGAAGTCGACATCCGCCCAGCTCTTGCCCGCCCGGGCGAGCGCCCGGTTCGCCGCCTCGACCGGGGCGACCCCGAAGTACTGCGGTTCATTGGCGGCCACCCCGCGCCCGGTGATGCGAGCGAGCGGCTCACCCGCCAGCGCTCCTTCGGCGGCCATCAGCACCATCGAGGATCCGTCGTTGAGCGGCGAGGAGTTGCCCGCCGTGACGCTTCCGGTCTCGCTGAAGGCCGGCTTGAGTCCGGCGAGCGCGTCGAGTGTGGTGTCGGCGCGGATGGATTCATCCTGGGTCAGGTCGCTCCCCGGCACCGCGACGATCTCGTCGGTGAAGACCCCGTTCGTCCAGGCGGCGGCGGCGCGTTGGTGCGACTTGAGGGCGAAAGCATCCTGCTCCTCGCGCCCGATGCCGTACTTCTCGGCAAGCAGTTCGGCGCTGCCGCCGAGGGAGAGGGTCCACTCCGACGGCATCCTCGGGTTCATGAGTCGCCAGCCCAGGGTGGTCGAAACGAGGGTTTCGTTGCCGGCCGGGTAGGGCTTCTCGGGCTTCTGCAGCACGAAGGGCGCGCGGCTCATCGACTCGACGCCGCCCGCGATCATGACCGTGGCATCCCCGGTCTCGATCGCACGGCTCGCTTGGATCGCGGCATCCAACCCCGACCCGCACAGCCGGTTGGTGGTGCTTCCGGGAACCGTGACCGGCAACCCGGCGAGCAGCACCGCCATGCGCGCTACATCCCGGTTGTCTTCGCCGGCCTGGTTGGCATCCCCCAGGATGACGTCGTCGATGCGGGCGGGATCGAGTTCGGGATGCCGGTCGAGCAGCGCTCGCAGGGTCGAGGCGGCGAGGTCATCCGGTCGCACTCCGGCGAGGGCTTTGCCGTAGCGCCCGAACGGGGTGCGCACGGCGTCGTAGACGAACGCGGAGGTCATTTCAGGTCCAATCCGGTCAGCTCATTCAGTTCTTCGAGAGTGGTGCCGAACAGCTCGATCACGTGAGCGCCATCGGGGCCGACCGCGATCACGGCGCGATCGGTGTAGACGCGGCTGACGCATCCCTTGCCGGTGAGCGGGTAGGTGCAGGTTTCGACCAGTTTGCTCGCGCCGTCTTTGGTGAGCAGGTCGGTCATCACCCAGACCTGTTGGGCGCCGATCGCGAGATCCATCGCGCCACCGACCGCCGGAATCGCGTCGGGCTCGCCGGTGTGCCAGTTGGCGAGGTCGCCGCTCGTGCTCACCTGGAACGCCCCAAGCACGCACACGTCGAGGTGTCCGCCGCGCATCATCGCGAACGACGCCGCCTGGTCGAAGAAGGAATGCCCCGGCTCGGCGATCACCGGAATCTTTCCGGCGTTGATCAGATCGGGATCGATCTCGTCGCCCACCGCGGCGCGGCCCATTCCGAGCAGCCCGTTCTCGGTGTGCAGCGTCACATCGCGCTCGGGATCGAGGTGGTCGGCCACGAGGGTCGGCGCACCGATTCCGAGGTTCACATAAGCGCCATACGGGATGTCTTGTGCGACTCGGTTTGCGAGCTCGTCTCTGTTGAGGGTCACCTGAGCCACTCCCTCGTGCCGACCTCGACGATGCGATCCGTGTAGATCGCGGGGGTGACGATGCTCTCGGGATCGAGTTCGCCGACCTCGACGATCTGGTCGACCTGAGCGATCACGAGGTCGGCGGCGGTCGCCATGACGGGATTGAAGTTGCGGCTCGTCTCGCGGTACACGAGGTTGCCAAGGCGGTCGCCCTTGAAGGCGCCGATGAGGGCGACGTCGCCGCGGATCGGGCTTTCGAGTACGTACGTCTTGCCGTTGATGACGCGTTCCTCTTTGCCTTCGGCGAGCAAAGTGCCGACGCCGGTGGGGGAGAAGAAGCCGCCGATCCCGGCCCCGCCCGCCCGGATGCGTTCGGCGAGGTTGCCTTGGGGGACTACCTCGAGTTCGATCTTGCCCGCGCGGTACAAGCCGTCGAATACCCAGGAGTCGACCTGTCTCGGGAAGGAGCAGATCACCTTGCGGACGCGGCCTGCCTTGAGTAGCGCGGCGAGGCCGGTGTCACCGTTGCCCGCGTTGTTCGCCACGATGGTCAGGTCTTTCGCGCCCTGCGCGAGGAGTCCGTCGATTAGGGCGATCGGCTGGCCGGCTAGGCCGAAGCCTCCGACCAGTACGGTCGCTCCGTCTGGGATGCCTTCGAGCGCGGTGGCGACGTTGGGGACGATCTTCGTCCGCATTCGGATGTCCTCACCCGCTCGTTCGAGATGCGTACGAGCGTTCTCTCTGAGTACAAGCATAGCGATCTTAGGGCGCTGAGCGCCGCGCGGGCCTGGAAACGACAGTGGAGGCTGCAATAATCGGCCCACTATGCGAAAGAAGATCTTCGAGATTGTCACGCGATTTGCCAATTGGCTCGCGCCCTCCAGAGATCGGCAGATCTCTTCGACTGCCAAGCTCCCTGCGATGCTGCCGCTGACGCCTAAGTACAGCGAGAAGCAACACGGCGTCTATGTCGAAGCCATCGAGGAGGCACTAGCGGACAAGAGCAACCGGGTTAGGAATATTGCCCTAAGCGGCAGCTATGGCGTGGGCAAGAGCAGCATCCTCCAGCGAGTCGCTGAACTTCATTTCAACGACGTAATTTCAGTTTCGCTATCAAGTCTCGGCTTTGCAGATGAAGAGTCGCTCGCAAGCGGTTCGACGACAAGAGTTGCATCATCGACAACGAACCGGATTCAGAAGGAGATTGTCAAGCAACTCCTGTACACAGTCAGGCCAGGGAAGATGCCAGGTTCCCGCTATCGAAGGACGACGCGCTTGCGTCTCGGACGAGCGGTAGTCTTGGCGTTCTTCGTCGCGATCCCTGTCGTCATACTGGCGTTCCTTGTCGGCTGGACTGCCTCATTCAGCAGTGTCCTTCGATTTCCGTCTGGGTGGGAACTCCTCATTCACGTGGTGGTTTGGTTGGTGTCCGCCGCCCTTATATTCGGCCTAATCACTGTCGTGCATAATCGAGTTCAGGTTCAGAGCCTCACCGCGGGCACCGCGACAATTGCCCTCTCGCCAAAGTCGGCAACCTATTTCGATGAGTATCTGGACGAAATCGTCTACTTCTTCGAAGTCGTGCAGCGCAACATCGTCATCTTCGAGGACATCGACCGCTTCGACAGCGCCCACATTTTCGAAACGCTCAGGTCTCTGAACGAGATTCTCAATGGTGCCAGTCAACTGACTCGCAGACGAATCGTCTTCATTTACGCGATCAAGGACAGCATCTTCGAAGAGCTTGGCGCCCGGGCGGCACGGGAAGAACTCGAGGGAGACGGCGAGGGCCGTGGCGTTAAGCGGACGAGCGAGGAGCAAGCGCGCTTTGACGCCGCGGAGCTAGAGCTGGCGCGGTCCAATCGGACTAAGTTCTTCGACCTAGTGATTCCTGTCGTTCCATTCATCACGCATCGCAGCGCCAGGGACCTTCTGATGAAGACCATGAAGGGGATGTCGCACTCTGTTTCGCCAGACCTCTTTGACGTCGCAGCCCGTCACGTGGCAGACATGCGACTGCTGAAGAATGTTCGCAACGAGTTCGCCGTCTTCCGGAATCGCGTAATCAAGCAGGGTGGCTTGAAGCTTCGCGAGGATGCTCTGTTTGCGATGGTTCTGTACAAGAGCACCCACCTATCCGATTTCGAGCAGATCAAACTTGGTCGGAGCGATCTCGACGACCTCTACCGAGATTGGCGTCTGCTAGTCAATACGAATCTCTCAAGGCTGCGAACGCTTGTGGCCGGGTTGAGGAAAGAGCAGGTGGAGCAAGCCGTCGCGATCGGGCAAGGTCCACGACTCGGCCCGAGGCTTAGGGCAGACCTGGAACGCTATGCCCGAGTATTCAACCGAGACGTCCGTGGGTACACGTTCCGAGGCGAACCGCTGCTGCTCGACCGACTTGACACCGATCGATTCTGGGAAGAGCTGGCGACCTCGGGCGAGGCGATCGTGATCCGGTACCGGGAGCCGGGCAGCGGTGGGACTCAGGAGTCCTTGCTCAGTCGCGAAGACATCGCCGACATCGTTGAGGATCCGCTGCGACCTGAGAAATGGAAGCAAGCAGACGCGCAACGTATTCGGATTGCGCTAGAGCAAGCAAGGGAGAGCAGTGACTTCCTTGCGACGGCCGACATGGCATCGTTCTTCGAGCGGCCCGACCTGACCGTTGATCTTGGGGGTCAAGCGCTTACCTTTGACGATCTGACGCGCAAGCACCTCAAGTCGGAGTTGGCACGCCAGCTTCTCCGAAGTCGGTACATTGACCGCAACTTCACGCTATATACGTCGACGTTCTACAGCGACCGCGTAAGCGTCAACGCGACCAACTTCATACTTCAGCATGTCGACGCTCATTTTCCAGACACGCACTTCGCGCTTTCGGCAAAGGAGGTTCGTACCGTGCTTCGAGAGCGCGGCCGTTCTCTGCTCCGGGAGAAGGTCGCCTACAACGTCAGCATCATGAACTTTCTCCTGCGTCACGACATTGACGACGCTCGCCTCGTCGCGGCTCAGCTCAGCGCCGACGGGGATGCAGAGAAGGAGTTCAACCTCGCGTACCTGCAAGCGGGCGCAGAGATCGAAGGGTTCGTGGGAGTGATGGCCGCCCGTTGGGCGCGCGTCTTTGACTTCTTAGTCTCGGGTGCTGGCCTCGAGGGCGATGTCAGGCGCGGTTTGGTCAACGCTGCGGTAGCAGCGTCAGTTGACTCAGTCCCGTATCAGGTTGACGATGCGGTTCGGGACTACTTGACGTCCGAGATTGATCGTTTCCCCGTACTAAGCGACGCGGCGATCGCAGAAGATCGGGCTACCCACATAGCGGCGCTTCTGAATCGCTTCGGAGTGGAAGTGAACAAGTTGGCCGCCCTTGCGCCGAGGATGCGGGACGCCGTGGTGAATGCTGGTGCCTACAAGGTCTCACGAGAGAACCTACTCGTGGCCCTCGGGGGCGCGGAGGAGGTCCCAGCCCTCGACACCATGCGGGCCACACATGAGGTCGTCTACCGCCGAGTACTGGCTGACCTCCCGAGCTATCGTTCTGCGATTGTCGCGGGCAATTCAACGATCACCGACGGGGCAGCATTCGCCGCCGTTATCGAAGACATCCGGACGACTGACTCGGCCCAACTAGCTCCGACGATTGAGTCCGCGTCGGCCGACTGCGTCATCGCCGACATCTCTGAGGTCTCCGACGGCCTCTGGGAAGCGCTAGCCGCGCACAGCCGATTCCCCGTCACGTTCAAGAACGTTTCGGCCTATCTGGCGGCGCTCGACCTCGACCGGGCGATCGCGACGGCAATGGCCTC
The DNA here is from genome assembly GCA_039933575.1 of Pseudolysinimonas sp. Lineage (GTDB taxonomy): Bacteria > Actinomycetota > Actinomycetes > Actinomycetales > Microbacteriaceae > Pseudolysinimonas_A. Next base: position 6,355 of record JBDTNW010000023.1, read on the forward strand.
GGCGAAATCGATCGCAGTCGACGATGACGACGACCTAGATAGTCGGATCGACCTAGCGAAGGAGATCCTTTCCGCCGCTGCGGAGCTGCCATCTGCAACGCTGCGCGCCGAGCTCGTCGGATCGCTTGGCCTTGAGGGGCGTTTCCCGAGTGCTTTGATTCCGACCGAGCAGGGTGAACTCGTTGGGTCCCTGATTGCAGAGAATGTGGTCAGCGACAGCGCGGAGACTTTCGCGATGATTTCGAAGGACGACGTCCCAGGTCTCGCTCACGCGATGAAGGAGTCGAAGGCGTTTCTAACCTTCATGTCGACCACGCAGATCCCCCCGGATCGCGTCGCCTCGGTTCTTAAGAGCCCAACGGTGCCCTCCGGGATCAAGCACGAACTCGTGGCTCGTTTCGACGAGTTCACGCCAGGCGTGTCCGCTTCCGATCTAACTATCGTCGCCAGATATGTTCTAGCGAATGGGCTTCGTCTCAGCTACGCACAGGGCGTTCGCCTCGCCACTGAGGGGGTCGGTGGTGATTACGTCGTTGCCCTGATCCGACCGCACCTCGACACCCTTGGTCTCCCCGTGTTGGCGGCTGTACTCACCGCGCTCGGCGGAGAGTACGCGCTAATGATCGAGCAGAATGGAAAGCGACCGCGAATGCCCGATACTGAAGCTCACCGATCGCTAGCCAATCGACTGGTGGAGCTTGATGTGGCCAAATCGGTGTCCGACAAGGAAGTCATGGGCGAGATCAGAGTCAACATGAAACGGCCACCAGACTAGCTGCATCCAGGTGATGCTCTTCATCGCTGGCGACCGGCACTAGGGATGTTGACTTGCCCAGCGGAGCGCTCTTTCCTGCTCAAAGCGCGAGAGAACTCTGGAGAGCGCATCGGCACGACGAACGCCGAGTTCACTGCGCAGCGCAAACGACAGCGCTCGGCGGTCGCGCTACGAGAGCGTTGGGAATAGGCACTTGTAGGTGTCCCATACCTGCGCGTCGAGGCGGTGTGATATCGCACGGTGGGCGAACTGCCGGCGCGCGCTGGCGGCACAATGGCCGAGGACTAGCGACTCGACTCTTCTGCCTACTTCAGACCAGCGCCGCGCGGGCGGCCACTCTCGAGAGTCGGAGTGATGTCTTGCCAGGAAGGCGTCGGCGGGGTTGCGCGGATGAAGCTGAGTAGGGAGTCGGCGTCAACAAGGTCGATACGCGACACCAGCGATTTCGACACGGCGAGTGCCGCTGTCGACTCGGCTGCGGCGCTGAAGCGGGGTGCTGTAGTAACGAACATGCCGCTGATGTGACCGCCGAGGAGCATCGCGCCCACGAACTCTCGAACGAACGACACTGCCTCTGCGACTTCTCTCGAGCGCCGCTTCACCTGAATCGCTCGCGGACTGTCCCCGTCCATCAAGAGCAGGTCGATCCCGCCGTCTCCCGCGCGGCCGACATGCCTGACCTCGCAGTTGAAGAAGTCGGACATCACGTCCCCGACGAGTCTCTCGAGTTTGTAGGGGTCGACATGGCGGAGGTCGGCGCGGTCGCGCGCAAGTGCCTCGCGCAACGTGGCGGTGGGAATTTCAGAATCCGAAACCGAAAAGGCGCGCAAGCATCCCTGTGAGTTGACGGCCTGCCAATTGAACGCGTCGCCGTACTCCGGATACGCCACGGCCTGATAAACGTCTTCGGAGTTCCACCACCCACAGGCGCAGGCGAATGTCCGGATTCGGCGGTAGGCAGAAGACCCCCACTCGCCCTGAACCTCGTCATAGACCTCGTGCATCGTGCGTTGGCAGTACTTGCATTGCGTGATGAGGACTGCGGGGATCTTCCACCCCAGGCTGTCGAACAGTTCGTATCGAGTCTGTGCCAGATCGCGTTCCCACGCGATCCCTTCTAGGTCGCTCGCGAATTCGAGAGGTTCCTCCGTGTAGCCGCGGAAATACCCGTCCGGAAGGAAGTGCGTGAGCTCTGTCGGTTCCGCCCAGTAGGCGCCGCTCTGTTCGTTCTGCCACAGGCCGAATGCGCTGCGGTAGTCGAGGACGATCTCTGGGAGGGGCTCGTGTGACATGACCGTCCGCCCTTTCAGTTCCCAACAGTCTCGCGCAACAGCGCGGTGCCGTGATTCGAAACAGGCACGCCGCTGTGGAGCCCGACCCGCAGGACTACCTCACGGATCTCTTCAAGCGTCAACCCGTTCGTGATCGCGAGCGGTCCCTCTCAGCGATACTCGGGGTTCGCGTCGAACCCGAACCGCTCCCCGTCGTTCCACGCAGGCCGCTGATTCCCATACGCCGGACCTCCGTCGGCGTCCTTCAGCATCCGCGCGAGGTGCAGCAGGTTCCACGTCATGAACGTGGTGTTGCGGTTGGTGAAGTCGTTTTCGGGCCCACCGGATCCGGGGTCGAGGCAGCTCGGGCCGGGCCCAACTTCGCCGATCCAGCCGGCGTCGGCGGCGGGCGGAATCGTGTAGCCGATGTGTTGCAGGCTGTAGAGGTTCGACATGGCGGCGTGCTTCACGCCATCCTCGTTGCCCGTGATCAGCACCCCGCCCACCTTTCGCTCACGGCGCACCGCGTCCCAAGGCGCGATTCTTAAGAATCTGGGGCGCCCACAACGGCGATAAGTACGAGAGTTCGCAACTCCCGAACTATCCACGTGTTGGTAACAGTCGTCGACCGTGGGGTGGGGTAGGTGCCATGATGGCCAAAATGAGGCGGCGCGTCTGGGAATGGGTAGTGCGCTTCACTCTGTCACCGTTTGCAGAGATCCTGACCTGGGTCGGAACATTGTTCGGCGGAATTCTCGTATCCGGTGCACAAGATCGGACTTGGCTGATCTTCGTCGGCGCAGCCATTGTGCTCGTTTCCGTGCTGCCGCTCGCCATTCAGGGTGCCATTCAGTGGCGACAGGAGCGGCAGGACGACTACAAAGACGCACGGGAGTCGGTCGCACTTGAGTACTCCACCCGGGCGCTCCGGCTCGCTGCCGCCATCGAAAAGCAGCCGCGCGCAAGGCGGGTCACCATGTCGCAGGCCGCCGTCGTGTCCTGCATCGACTCAGTGTGGGCAGGCTACTTCGAACACAACTCACGAGTGCGAGTTGTCTTGTTCCTAATCATCGCGCCGGGTGACGCATTGAAAGTCGAACTGTTTCGTGGCCGGGACGAGCGGCCCCGCGACTTCGTCTCTGGTGAACCGAGAACATCGATCGCTGTACGTCAGCTTTCGCTCAGTGACGAATCTGTTTACGTGCCGGACATCTCGAGACTGGAAACGGATTGGGGCGCGAGCGGGAGAACCTACTCCACCTTCATTCGACTCCCTATCCGGACGACGTCGGATGCATACGGCATGCTAACCGTCGATAGCACCCGAGCAGCGGATCTGTCCCAACGTGACGCAGTCGCGTTGGAGGTGTATTCCACCGCTTTGGCCTTCTTCTTGGCGACTGCCGCCCGGGGGGAGCACAATAGGAGGGGCAGGGGAGGAGAGCAACCATGACGATCACATCAATCCCACTCGGAGCGGAAGCGATCCGGGCCCGCGAGGCGAAGTTGGCTGAGCGTGATCGGGAGACGGTCACCGAGCGGACTCGAGAGATTCGGGAACGGCGCTTTGAGGAGCAGGCCCGAAGCTTGGGTGCAATCCTCACCCATCGCGACTTCGACTGACCGAACGTGGCGGTGAAGTCGAGCTTGCTCAAACCTGCGACGAGCGTCAAAGTCCTCGGCGCGCAACGCTAATGCGTCGGCGACTGAGGTATCCGCCGAGCGCCGAGCGCCCGAGGTCCCCCGCAGCAAGGGCCCCTGTTTCAGTCTCGCCAGGAATGCTCCGGCGCATACCCGAGAACCTCGCGGGCGTGGTCGATGCCGAGCAACGTTTCGTGCTCACCCAGTTCGCGCCGCACCTCCACTCCGGGGTAGAACTCGTCGACCAGCGACGCACTCGACCGCTCCATCACGGTGTCGGCCGCGGCAATGATAAAGCGATCGAACCCGGGCCGGCCGGCATCCAGTGCGAGCATCACTGCCTGCGCAGCGTCGCGGGCGTCAATGTAGCCCCAGAGGTTCCACTTGCGGCTCGCCGGATCATCCTGAAACGCAGCGAAGCCCGGGTAGTCGTCGGGGGTCATCACGTTCGAGAAGCGGAGTGCGGTGATCGAGAGGTCGGCATCCCAGCGCACCACCTTGCGGGCGAGTTCCTCTTCGAGGTGCTTGCCGAGCGAGTAGACGCTCTCGGGGCGGGTGTCGTACTCCTCGTCGACGGGAACGTAGGGCGGCGCGATGTCGAACGGCAGGCCGAGCACGGTCTCGCTTGAGGCCAGAACGATGCGGCGGATGCCGGCCTTGCGAGCACCGTGGATGACGTTGAACGCCGCGAGCATGTTGTTGCGGAAGGTCACGACATCCGTCTCGATTCCGGGGGCGGGAACGGCGCC
>JBDTNW010000024.1:0-10787 GCA_039933575.1 Pseudolysinimonas sp.
AGTTGAAAGACCCCGAGCGTGTCGCCGCGCGACAACAGGTCGTAGGTGTCGGCGTCGGCGTCGAGGTCGAGATTCTCGATGTCGAGCGCCGTGCCGGTGTTGCGCTCGATCGCGTCAAGGGCGTCTTGGATGACCGTGAGGTTGCGCAGCCCCAGGAAGTCCATCTTGAGCAGGCCGAGATCTTCGAGCGGCGGCTGGTCGAACTGGGTGATGATCGCGCCGTCATCCTGCCGCTTCATCAGCGGCACGATGTCGATCAGCGGTTCGGCCGACATGATCACGCCGGCCGCGTGCACGCCCCACTGCCGCTTGAGGTTTTCGATGCCGCGGGCAGTTTCGAAGACCTTGGCCGCGTCGGCATCCGTGTCGAGGATGGCGCGCAGGTCGCCTGCCTCTTTGTAGCGGTCGGAGCCGGGAGTAACGACGTCGCTGAGCGACATGTCCTTACCGAGTACCGGAGGCGGGAAGGCTTTGGTGAGTTTCTCGCCCACCGAGAACGGCATCCCGAGAACGCGTGCGGAGTCTTTCATCGCCTGCTTGGCCTTGATCGTGCCGTAGGTGATGATCTGGGCAACCCGGTCGTCGCCGTACTTGTCGGTGACATAGCGGATCACCTTGTCACGGCCGCGATCGTCGAAGTCGACGTCGACGTCGGGCATCGACACGCGCTCCGGGTTGAGGAACCGCTCGAAGATGAGCCCGTAGCGCTGCGGGTCGAGTTCGGTGATCCCCATTGCGTACGAGACGAGGGATCCGGCGGCCGAGCCGCGCCCGGGACCCACGCGAATGCCCTGCGCCTTCGCCCAGGTGATGAAGTCGGCGACCACGAGGAAATATCCGGGGAAGCCCATCTGCTTGATGACGCCGACTTCGTAGTCGGCCTGCTTGCGTTGCGCGTCGCTCACGCCGCCCGGGAAGCGAACGTTGAGGCCGCGTTCGACCTCCTTCTCGAACCACGACTCTTCGGACTCGCCGCCGGGCACGGGAAACCTCGGCATGAGGTCGCGCTTGACGAAGTCGACTTCGCACCGCTCGGCGATCAGCAGCGTGTTATCGCAAGCCTCGGGATGATCGCGGAACAGTTGCCGCATCTCCGCGGCCGACTTCAGGTAGTAGTCCTGACCGTCGAACTTGAACCGATTCGGGTCATCCATCGTCGAGCCGGATTGGATGCAGAGCAGAATCTCTTGAGCGTGGGCATCCGCGGCATGGGTGTAGTGGAGGTCGTTCGTCGCAAGGAGCGGCAGATCCAGTTCTTTCGCGAGCCGGATGAGGTCGCTCTGGGTGCGGCGTTCGATCTGCAGACCGTGATCCATGATCTCGACGAAATAGTTGTCTTTGCCGAAGATGTCTCGAAACTCTGCCGCCGCCGCGACGGCTTCATCCCATTGACCCAAGCGAAGTCGCGTCTGCACCTCGCCGCTCGGGCAGCCGGTCGAGGCGATGAGACCCTTCGAGTAGGTGTTCAGCAGTTCGCGGTCCATCCGCGGCTGAAAGTAGTAACCCTCGATCGAAGCCAGCGACGACATCCTGAAAAGGTTGTGCATCCCTTCGGTGCTCGAGGCCCACATCGTGATGTGCGTGTAAGAGCCCGAGCCGGAGACATCGTCTTGCCCGCCGTCGCCCCACTTGACGCGGGTCTTGTCGGTGCGATGCGTGTTCGGGGTGAGGTAAGCCTCGGTGCCGATAATCGGCTTCACCCCGACGGCTTTCGCCTGCTTCCAGAAGTCGTAGGCGCCGAAGTTGTTGCCGTGGTCGGTGATTGCGATCGCCGGCATCTGCTGCTCGGCGACAGCCTCCATGAGTTCCCCGACGCGCGCAGCGCCGTCCAGCATCGAGTATTCGGTGTGGACGTGCAGATGCACGAAAGAGTCGGTCACTTGCTCTCCGGGGTCGAGTCTTCAGAATAGGCTGCCCCGGCCCGCCTCACTGGTCGGCTCGCAGGATGTCGAGCGCTCGCTCGAGATCTTCTGGGTACGGTGACTCGAACTCGACGTGCTCACCGGTCGTCGGGTGGGTGAATCCCAGCTTGTGTGCGTGCAACCACTGCCGGGTGAGCCCGAGCCGCTCGGTCAGAGCCTTGTCAGCGCCGTATAGCGTGTCGCCGACGCAGGGATGCCGCTGGGCCGCCAGGTGCACGCGGATCTGGTGGGTACGTCCGGTCTCGAGATGGATGACGAGCAAGCAGGCGGCCCGCATCGCCTCGATCGTTTCGTAGTGAGTGACGGCGTTCTTACCTTCGGCACGAATCGCGAACTTCCAGTCGTTGCTGGGATGCCGCCCGATCGGCGCATCGATCGTGCCAGCCAGCGGGTCGGGATGACCTTGAACGACTGCGTGGTAGATCTTGTCGACCTCCCGGTCGTGAAACTGACGCTTGAGTTCGGTGTACGCGTGTTCCGACTTCGCGACGACCATCAGGCCACTGGTGCCGACGTCGAGGCGGTGCACAATGCCGGCTCGCTCGGCAGCACCCGACGTCGAGATGCGAAAGCCCGCTGCGGCGAGAGCACCCAACACGGTGGGGCCGCTCCAACCCGGAGCCGGATGCGCGACGATGCCGACCGGTTTGTCGATCACGACGAGGTCATCATCGTCGAACACGATGCGAAAACCCGGGACGAGTTGCGGAATGATGCGGGGCGCCTCCTTCGGCGCCCATTCCACTTCTAGCCAGCTATCGGCGCGCAGCCGATCTGACTTTCCGAGCAGGATGCCATCGAGTCGGACTCCGCCCGCTTCAAGAACCTCGACGGCGAAACTGCGCGAAAATCCGAGAAGCTTGGCGATCCCGGCATCCGCGCGCTCCCCGGCGAGCCCCTCGGGGACCGACAGGCTTCGCGCTTCCATCAGTCGCCGGCCGGGTCGTCGGGTGACTCGACCGGCGCTTTCTGGGCGGTCGGCAACTTCGTCGCGTACGCGCTCGACTTGTCGCGGGTGCCGTCGAGCCGGACGTTGCGCAGAGTCAGAAGCAGGAAGAGTCCCATCGCGGAGGTGACCGCAATGTCAGCGACGTTGAAAATTGCCGGGAACCCGTAAACCTGGATGAAGTCAACGACGTGACCGACCCCGAACCCAGGCGGACGTGTCAGCCGGTCCGTGACGTTTCCCGCGGCGCCGCCGAGCACGAGGCCAAACATCGTTGCCCACCCGAGCGAGCGGATGCGGCGAGAAAACCACACGATGAAAACAATGACCAGCACGGCGACAATCGACAGCACCCAGGTAAAGCTGGTACCTAGCGAGAATGCTGCACCCGAGTTGGTCACGTAGTGGAGTTGCAGAATTTCGCCCAGCACTGGCACCGAGTCATTGAGTGTGAGCTGGGTCGTGATCAGGTACTTGGAGAGTTGATCCAGACCGAACGCCACGACGGCAACGGCGGCGAGCAGCCCAAGGGCGCGCGGGCTCACCCCACCTTTCGGTGTGGCTGAAGCCGGCGCAGAGGCTTTAGTTGCCCGAGCCAAAAGGCGGGTAGTCAGTCGGCTGCGGGTACGCCGCGTAGTCAGGCTGCGGCTGCGAGTAGCCCATCGGAGCTGCCGGAGCGGCGACCGCCTGAGCATACTGCCCGCCCGAAACCGCTGCCGGTCCGGCTCCGATCGCGTTCGAGGTCTCGAGCTCGCGGAGCTGGCCCTCGATGTAGCCCTTCAGCTTGGTGCGGTACTCGCGTTCGAAGATGCGAAGTTCTTCGACCTTGCGCTCGAGTTCTTGCTTCTCTTGCTGCAGCGAACCCATCTGGGACCGTGCGCCCTGCTCGGCATCGGAAACGACTCGTGCGGCGGCAGCGTGACCCTCGGAGATGAGCGCGTCGCGCTTCTCCATACCCTCACGAACGTGCTCCTCGTGGAGGCGGCGTGCGAGCTGAAGCAAATTGTTGGTGTTGCCCGGGTCCATCGCGTTCGGGTCGAACCCTCCGGACGCAAAGGCGGCCTGGTCGGGGACCGGAGCAGCCATCGGCGCCTGAGCGGCCATGGCTTGCGGTGCGCCCTGGGCGGCACGAGCCATCTCGGCCATCCGCGACTCGCCGGCGACGATGCGCTGACGCAGCTCGTCGTTCTCTTGGTTGAGGCGACGCAGCTCGACGACGACCTCGTCGAGGAAGTCATCCACCTCGTCCTGGTCGTAGCCCTCACGGAACTTCGTCGGGTTGAACCGCTTGTTGACTACGTCTTCCGGAGTCAGCGCCATCACCATCACCTCATCAAATCTCTCGCTAGCGCCCCTGCTGCCAAGCGGCAACGTTGCATAACGGTTGTGTTCATATTCATCCTTCGTCCTGAGGATGAGAGTCTCACTGTACAACGGGACAGGCTGCCGTCCGAAAGGTCCAGTGGCCTGCAAACCGAGAAACTGCTGAACATCCCCCTGGTCACGACGTGGTGCTCTAAGTGGATGTTCGCGGGCCCTACTGCCCGAAGAACCCCGCGTCGACGTCCATCTCGGCTTCCGACTGCTCGCCGCTGACGGCGACATGCTCCGGCGAAAGCAAGAACACCTTGTTCGTCACGCGCTCGATTTTTCCGTAGAGGCCCGAGGCGAGACCGCTGGCAAAGTCAATGAGTCGGCGGGCGTCACCCTCCGGCATTTGCGACAGGTTCATGATCACCGGGACTCCCTCACGGAAGGCTTCGGCGATGCCCTGCACGTCTTTGTACTGACGCGGGTTGACCGTGAGGATCTCGTTCATTCCGGGGGCAGGCTGGTGTTTGCTGGCCGCAACCGGACGACGCAACGGCGTCACCGGGGCACCGCGACCGCTCGACTGAGCCATCGGAGCGACGGGAGCCGACGGCATGTGGTCGTCGTACTCCTCATCGGCCAGGCCGAGATACACCATCGTCTTGCGCAGTGGGTTAGCCATGTCGTCCTCCGAAATGAGCCGTGGTCACAGTCACAGCAATCGAGACGACATTAACCTCAGGTTGAACGTTTTCCGGTGATTGCCGTACCGATGCGTAGGTGTGTCGCGCCCTCGTCAATTGCTTCGCGGAAGTCTCCCGACATCCCAGCTGAGATGGCGGATGCGGTTGGCGAGAGGGTCTGGATGCGTTCCGACACCGCGCGCAGGCGAGCGAACGCTGCCCGCGGCTCCTCCCCGAGCGGCGCGACGCCCATGACTCCAAGCAGCGTGAGGCCGGGAGCGGCCAGGACCCGTTCGGCCAGAGCCTCGGATTCTGTCGGCGAGACGCCGCCACGGCCGACCTCGCCGCTCAGCGCGATTTCCAGGAATACGCCGAGGTCTGTGCCGCCGTCAGCAGCAAGTGCATCGACCAGAGATGCGCGGTCGACGGAGTGCACGGTTCGCGCGTAACGCCGAACCGCAGTGGCCTTGTTGCTCTGCAACTGTCCGACAAAGTGCCAAGCCAGTCGTGGGTCGTCAACCTCGGCGACTTTCGCGACGGCCTCCTGATGTCGGTTCTCCCCGACGTCGCGCACGCCGAGGTCCGCAAGTTCGCGTACCAACGACGCCGGCTGGAACTTCGTCACGACGATCCGCGTCGGCGGCAACGAACCGGCAGCGCGGACGGCATCCGCAATCTCGGCGTCAACCGCGGCAAGACGGTCGGCGAGCGTCACGGCTTTACGTCAGGCTCTGCTATTTCAGGCTCTGCTATTTCAAAAACTCGGGGATGTCGAGGTCACCCTCGTCATCGAAGTCCCGATCCAGCGGCGCGCCCAGCGGTGCGTCGGGTTCGGCGGCCCAGCCTCCAGTGTCGCCGGCACCCGGCTTGCCTGCCGCGACGGCGACCGGAACTTCAGCGGCCACATACGACTCGCGCCGGTCAGACCCGCGGCGGTAGGTCGGCTCGCCGCCGTCGAACCCGGCTGCGATGACCGTGACGCGCACTTCGTCGCCCAGGGTGTCGTCGATCACGGCGCCGAAGATGATGTTCGCTTCGGGGTGCACGGCCTCTTGCACGAGTCGAGCGGCGTCATTGATCTCGAAGATGCCGAGATTCGACCCGCCCTGAATCGAGAGCAGCACTCCGTGCGCACCGTCGATCGAGGCCTCAAGCAGGGGGCTCGCAACGGCTAGTTCTGCCGCCTTGATCGCCCGGTCGGCACCGCGGCTGGCCCCGATGCCCATCAGCGCAGAGCCGGCTCCCGACATGACGCTCTTGACGTCGGCAAAGTCCAAGTTAATGAGGCCCGGGGTCGTGATCAGGTCGGTGATGCCCTGAACGCCGGCGAGCAACACCTGGTCGGCCGTTGCGAACGCCTCGAGCATCGAGATGCCGCGGTCGCTGATTTCGAGCAGTCGATCGTTCGGCACAACGATGAGGGTGTCGACCTCGTTTTTCAACTGCGCGACTCCCGTGTCGGCTTGCGACGAGCGTCGCTTGCCTTCGAACGCGAACGGCTTGGTGACGACGCCGATGGTGAGTGCACCGATCGACTTCGCGATGCGAGCGACGACGGGTGCGCCACCCGTGCCTGTTCCGCCGCCCTCCCCCGCAGTCACGAAGACCATGTCGGCTCCGGCCAGGGCTTCTTCGATTTCTTCGGCGTGGTCTTCGGCGGCACGTCGGCCGACCTCAGGATCTGCGCCGGCTCCAAGGCCCCGCGTCAGCTCACGGCCGACGTCGAGCTTGACGTCGGCATCGCTCATCAGCAGCGCCTGAGCGTCGGTGTTGATCGCGATGAACTCCACGCCGCGCAGGCCGAGCTCGATCATTCGGTTGACCGCGTTGACCCCGCCGCCGCCGATTCCGACGACCTTGATCACCGCGAGGTAGTTTTGGTTCGACGTCACGTTTTCCGGCCTCCGGGAGCGGTACCGAGAAGTTTCAACTTCAGCTTGAAGTTGAGAATGTCTCTCAGTACGATGATTCGCCCTTACGGTAAGCGCGAGACCTGGCAACGCCCCGGACATCCGTGCGCGTGTCGTCAGTCAGCGTGAAAGACCGCACTCCCCGGCGCGGAGACGTCGTATTCCCCGGGACCGCTGCCGGCGAAGCGCGCGAGCAGCGCCGCGAGAATCTCGGCCTTGCGGACGGAGTTGTCCGCGCTCCCCCAGACCACCCGCTGGGCGCTCCCAGTCAGGGTGAGAGTGACATCGTCATGGGTTTGAGCCGAGACTGAGTCGACTTGGGAGAAGACCGTCGCCGGAAGCGCGATCAGCACCTGGCTCATCGCAGCGAATCCCTGACCCTCTACGCCGTCCGCGTCTACCTCCAGCAGCGGCAGCCCTGCCGGTCGGGTCGACGACGAGGCCAAAACCACTCCCGCCGCATCAACGGAGTCGAATCCGGATGACGTCGCCACGAGACCGATCGGCGAACGTTCAACGATGTGGATGACGAGGGTTCCGGGGGGAACGAGTTCTGTCACGTAGCTTCGGATTGTCGGAAACTGCGAGAGGTCGCTCTCGAGGCGTGCCGTGTCGATGAGGGCCAACGGGGTACCCAGCTGGCCGGAGACAGCATCAGCGACCACCACAGGATCGAGACTCGCGGCGCCCTCGACCCGCACCACGCGCAGCGCCAGGATGGGCGAATACACCGCGGTGAGTACCAGCGCGGCCATCACGGCCACAATGGCGAACGAGATCGTCCACCCGATGCGACGACTCCGGGCGCGGCGAGTGAAGCGTTTGACCTCAGCCTTCTCGTAGCGCTTCCGCACCCGCTGGGCGGCGCGCGCTTCGCTCGCGGACGAGGCGCGTTCGCGTTTCGGCGTCGCCCCCGCGCCGCGCGGAATCCTGGCACGGGGCTCGCCTCGGATGGGCGCGGGCTTTCGCGACGGCGCAGCGGCACGCGGGGTAGGCGCGGGCCGCGGAGACGGACTGGGTTGACCGCTGGGTCGCTCGGGGCGCTTCACGTGTCGAGGGCCGCGACGAGTTGAGGAATGATTCGGTAGACGTCGCCGCAGGACAACGTCATCACGAGGTCCCCCGGCCGAGCAAGTTCTGCTACCCGGTCTGCCGCGTTCTGCCAGTCGGGCAAGTAATCGACCCTCGACGGATCGTGGAATCGCTCGGCGACGAGCGCGCCCGTCACGCCTTCGATGGGGTCTTCTCTCGCGCCGTAGACGTCGAGGACGACGGTGTGGTCGGCAAGCCGCTCGTAGGCCTCCGCAAACTCTCCGGCCATCGCTTGTGTGCGGCTGTACAGGTGCGGCTGGTGGACGGCGATGACGCGACCCTCGCCGACAACCGAACGCGCTGTTTCGAGCGCGGCGACGACCTCGGTCGGATGGTGCGCGTAGTCGTCGAAAACCCGCACCCCGTTCACGGTCGCGTGCAGCTCGAAGCGGCGACCGGTGCCGGCAAAGACGCCAAGCCCCCGAGCCGCCTCGGTGGGGTCGAAGCCCAGCCCGACGAGTACCGCGAACGCCCCGGCAGCGTTGAGGGCGTTGTGCGCTCCCGCGACTCCGAGCCGAGTCGGGTAGCTCTGGCCCGCGTAGCGCAACGTGAAGGCGAGCGTCTCGCCGGCATCCAGATCAGTGATGCGGATGTCGGCATCCTCGGCGTGCCCGAACGTCAGCGCCCTCACCGCGGTCGCGATCGTCGCGCGCGCCGCGACTGCTCGCGCACCGGGATCGTCAGCAGAGGTGACCAGCAGCTCGCCGGCACGGGACGCGAACTCGACGAAAGCATCCTCGACCGCTTCTTCGGACCCGTAGTGGTCAAGGTGATCGGTGTCGAGGTTCGTGATCAGGGCGACGGCCGGTGCGAACAGCAGGAAGGACCCGTCTGACTCGTCGGCTTCAATCACCCAGAGGTCGCCCGACCCGTATCCCGAGCTGCGCCCGGTCTCGGCGAGAACACCGCCGTTGACGAAACTGGGGTCAGCTCCGAGCTCACGAAGCGCCGTGACCACCATGCCCGTCGAGGTCGTCTTGCCGTGCGCACCCGCGACAGCAATGAGACGAGTCGCGCGCACCAGCCAGGCCAGCGCATTCGCCCGATGCAGAACCGGGATGCCGAGGCGCAGAGCCTCCTGATACTCAGGGTTGTCGTGCCACAGAGCGCCGGTAACGACGAGTGTGTCGGCGTCGGCGACGTGATCGGCGTCGTGGCCATTCCAGATCTCGGCTCCGGCATCCCGCAGGTCTTTGATCGCCGCAGAATCACTGCGATCCGACCCGGTCACCCGGTGGCCGGCCTCCAGGAAAAGTCGAGCGATGCCGCTCATTCCCGAGCCGCCGATCCCGACGAAGTGCAACTTGCCCAACTCGGTCGGGAGCTCGAGCTCGAGGTCCGGCTTAATCATCGGATTAACGCTACCTGTGCCCTGACGGATGCGCTTCGCGTTCGGCCTGCGTCACCAGATCGACCATCGCATCCGCGGCATCCCGAACGCCCACAGCCGCCATCCTGGCCGCCATGTCGGCAACCCGCTCCGGCCGTGCAAGTAAGTCGACGAGGGTCGACTCCACCCATGCAGGGGTGAAGGCAGCATCGGTGACGAGTAACGCTCCCCCGGCGGCGACCGCCGCTCGAGCGTTGAGTGCCTGCTCTCCGTTACCGACGGCATAGGGCACGTACACCGCAGGCACTCCCACGGCCGCGAGCTCTGAGACTGTCGTCGCCCCGGCCCGCGACACCGCGAGGTCGGCCACCGCTAGGGCAAGTTCCATTCGGTCGCAGTACTCCAGGATGCGGTAGCCGGCGAGCCCGGGGTCGTTGACCGGCGACCGGGACCCCGTGATGTGCAGCACCTGCCAGCCGCTGCCGAGGATCGCGGCGACGGCTGCCGACACCGTCTCGTTGATGCGCCGAGCCCCCGTCGAACCCCCGGTGACGAGCAGCACGGGTCGCTCGCTGAGGCCGAAGGACCGTCGCGCCTCGGTGCGGGCAGACGGGATGTCGAGTCGCTCGATCTCCCGCCGGAGCGGGAGGCCCAGCAGCCGTGCGTGGGGCAGCCGGGTTCCGGTGAACGTCACGGCGACGTATTTCGTCCACCTGGCGCCGAGCCGATTCGCGATCCCCGGCTTGGCGTTTTGTTCATGGATGACGATCGGCACCTTCTCGAGCCGTGCCGCACGATACGCCGGAGCTGACGCGTAGCCGCCGAAGCCGACCACGACATCCACTCCCCGGTCGCGGAGGATCGCGCGCGTCTGTGCCACCGCCGCCCGCCAGCGGCCCGGGAATCGCAGCGCGTCGCAGTTCGGTCGCCGTGGAAAGGGCAGCCGCGGTACGGTCAGCAACTCGTACCCGCGTTGCGGGACGAGCCGCGCCTCGAGTCCCTCAGCAGTTCCGAGGACGAGTACTTCGGCATCCGGTTCGCGCTCGCGCAAACGGTCGGCGGTGGCGAGCAGCGGGTTGACGTGGCCGGCGGTTCCCCCGCCGGCGAAGAGGTAGGCGGTCACTGGGATGTGTCTCGCGTGATCTGGCGGGTGCCTCTCGTGACCCGACGACCGGGACGGTCGTCGGCGCTGGCATCGCGGAGACGGCCAGAAATGGCCGTCTCTCTGGACGAAATGCGCGCAAACGACAACACCACCCCGATCGCCGCCATCGTCGTAATAAGCGCAGACCCGCCCGACGAGACGAGGGGCAACGGGACGCCAAGCACCGGGAGCACTCCCAGCACCACCGCGATGTTCACGAATGCCTGACCGATGATCCAGACCATGGCCACGCTCGTCGCGGTCTTCGCGAACGGGTCCCGAACCATGCGGATGATGCGGATGAAGCAGATCGCCAGAAGCAGAAACAGGATGAGCACCAGGATGCAGCCGAAAAGGCCCAGCTCCTCGCCGATGATCGCGAAGATGAAGTCGTTGTCTGCGGCGGGTAGCCATGACCATTTCGCGGCCGAATTGCCGAGCCCGACGCC
>JBDTNW010000025.1:0-10322 GCA_039933575.1 Pseudolysinimonas sp.
GGCCGTTCGATCACGGCCTGGGCCGCGCCAGCACCCCGGCGGCGACCAACCCCAGGGCTGCTGCGCCGAGGCATCGAGCCTGACCGTGACAAACACAACATGGGACTCGTGGGTGCCGTGCAACGCGAGGCGTCGAAACGTCGAGCGACCGGGACCACGTCAACCGGCACCGTGACAGCGCGTTGGAACACGTTGCCCGCCGTCGCCGCGGTGGTGCTGATCGCGGTCTCGGTCGTCTCCGTAGCCGTCTGACGGTTCACCCGGGTCATCGCGTGATCTCCTCATCGGAGCGCGAGCGACGGAACGGACGAGCGATGAGGCTCGCCAACTGACGGTACGGGCCGGCCTTGCGCGGCATCCGGCGCTGACGCGGGTCGAACGCGTCGCGCAAGCCGTCACCGATGAAGTTGACCGCCAACACGATCGTGATCAGGATCGCGCCCGGCCACCAGAACAGCCACGGCCGGGTGTTGAACGAGGTCTGGTAGTTCGCCAAGATTTGGCCGAGCGAAACATCCGGCTGGTTGATCCCGAACCCGAGGAAGCTCAGGGCTGCCTCGAGCAGAATCGCCCCGCTCATCGTCAGAGAGAGGTTGACGATCAGGATGCCGGCGGTGCTGGGCAGGATGTGCCGGAAGATGATGCGCGCATTCGAGGCACCGGCGACCCGGGCAGCATCCACGAATTCCCGCTCGCGGAGGCTAAAGAACTCGCCGCGCACGAGGCGGGCAAGGATCGCCCACCCGAAGATGCCCAACATCGCGGCCAGCACGAATGCGCCCTGTGCGCCGAACGCTCGACCGACAATGGCGCCGAGGATGACGACCGGAACGATGATGATCACATCGGTGAGGCGCATCAGCACAGCATCCACCCAGCCGCGGAAGAAGCCGGCGAGGGCGCCGATCACCACTCCGATGACTCCAGCTACCGCGGTGTAGACGAACATGACGATGATCGACTGTTGAGCGCCGCGCATGACCTGCGCGAAGACGTCGTGCCCGATGTCGTCCTGCCCGAGCGGATGGTTGCCGAAACTGAACGGGAAGTCGTACGTCGGGGCACCCGAGGGCCTGTCGATGTCGACGTAGTGAATGTAGTCGTACTTCCACCAACCAGGTACGTGCAGACCGAACACGTCGAAGCCCACGGACGAGAACGAGAACACGATGATGAACAGCAGGAAGCCCAGCGACACCATCGCGGGCACATTGCGAACGAATCGGCGGATGACAATCTGACCCTGTGACAGACCCGCTTCTTCGCGCTGCTCGATGCTGATGATGTCCGAGGGCGACTCGGCGGGGACGTTGCTGGTGGGGTTCGACATGGTCAGCTCACCCGGATCCTGGGGTCGAGAGCGGTGTAGGCAAGGTCAGCGAGCAGGTTGAAGACGAGCGCGAAGATGCTCGTCACGAGGAAGACGCCCATGATCGGGTTCAAATCGACGTGGCGCAGCGAATCAACGAAGAGCCGCCCCATCCCCTTCCAGGCGAACACCGTTTCGGTAATGACGGCACCGCCGATCAGACCGCCGAGGTCGAAGGCGACGATCGTGGCGATCGGAATGAGCGCATTGCGGAAGGCGTGTCGCATGATGACCGTGCGCTCGGGGAGACCTTTCGCGCGTGCCGTGCGCACGTAGTCCATGCTCATCACCTCCAGAAGGCTGCCTCGCGAATATCGGCTGTAGGCGGCCAGCGAGATCAGCATGATCGTCAGAGTTGGCAGCAACACGTGGCCGAAGGAGTCGACCGACGAGAGCCAGATGCTGCCATTCAGGTTCGGAGTCTCGGAGCCGATCGTCGAGATGGGGCGTCCTCCGGTGTTCTGAAACAGGTCAGGCCAGGCGCCCATGATCCGATCGATCAGCACCGCGCCGGCCGAGAAGAACGCGGTGATCATCGCGGCTCGCATCGAGACCCGCCGATCGTCACCACCAAACAGCCATCCCACAGCCGCGCCGACCAGCAGGGCGATCACGGCAAGCCCGATGATCGCCCCCCAGTTCGGGAAGTAGTAGAAGGCGAACTGCACCGGCCACCACGCGATCGCACCGATCAGTGCCGTGGTCAGGGCTGCGCCGAGAGCGCGTCGGTTCGACAAGCCGGTCGTTAGCTGGGTCGCAACCAGCGCCGCGATCACCCCGATGATGCCAATCCAGACCGGGCCGAGGTTCGGCACGAGAAAGAAGTTACTGACGTTCGCGTAAATCAATACGGCGGCTGAGGCGACGGTGCCCCCGGCAAAGTTGAGAGCCCAACGTCGCAACTGCCCGCCCATGGCGCTGGCCCAGATAAAGCCGGCCGCGATCGACATGATGACGAGCACCACGGTGGGGATCACGGGATGTTGAAGGAAGTCGTTGAAGCCGATCGCGACATTGAGTTTGAGCAACTGGCCGACCCAGAACACCGGGAGGGCGAAGAAGACGAAGGCGACGAGGGTGACGGCGTAGTCGAAGCCGCTGTACTGGCGCAGTGCCGAAATCATGCCGATCGCGATGCCGAAGGTGATCGCGAGCAGGCTCGCAACGGTGACGAGCTGCAGGGTCGACCACATTGACTGGCCGAGGACGGTGGTGACCTCAAGGCCGTTGATGGTTTGACCGAGGTCGAAATCGCCGACGAAGACCTTCAGCACGCCGCCGAGCCAGATGAAGTAGCGCAAGGGGGGTGCGACATCGAGGTGCAGTCGCTGGATGGCGGCTGCAATGAGCTGCGCCTTATTCGGGGCGGTAGAACCGCGGAGGTCTTCAAGCGGGTCGCCAGAGATGGCAGACATGACGTAGACCAAGAAACTCGCGGCGAAGATGACCAGGACGATGATCAACAACCGTCGGATGACATAGGCGAACACGGCGTCGTGTCCCTTCTGTTGAGTGGATGTTCCCACAACGGGAGGGGTGCCGGGGCATTGAAGCCCGGCACCCCTCCTTAGTTGCGGTTCCGGCTAGCCGGCGGCCGGGGACGCGGTAACGCCGACCGGGGTCCACTCCCAGAAGTTCCAGAAGTACTGCGGGGTGATGGGCATCGCGGTCACGCCGGACACCTTGCTCTCATCCCACGCGGTGATTCCGGGGAACTGGAAGATCGGAATCGTCCAGTACTGCGCGCCCATGGCCTTCTCGGCGTCGGTGAGGAACCCGTCCGCCTTGGCGCCATCGGACTCCGTGTCGACCGACTTGAAGGCGGCGTCCACATCGGCGTTCGACCAACCGTAGAAGTTGTTCGCACCACCCGTGATGTAGTTCGGGCCATTCGAGGTACGACCGGTGTTGTTAAGAATCCAAGCGAACAGCGCGGCGTCGTACGACGTCTGCTTGGTGTCGAGGTCACCCGACCAGGTCGTCGACGACGCGTTGATCAGGTTGATGCCTGCCTCCGCAGCGATCGGCGCCCAGAGCTGGTACTCGGCGTTGCGTCGAGTGTTCGTCTGGCTGAAGAGCAGTCGCACGTCGACCGGGGTCGTGATGCCTGCATCCGCGAGAATCTGCTTCGCGCCTGCGGCATCCGGCACCTCGAGGTCGGGGTAGCCGTTGACCGCGGCAGCGCCGTCGGCGCCTGCCGTGCCCGGGAAGAACACGAGGCTGTTCATGACCTCTGCGTTGTTCTGCAGCGGCTTGATCAGCTTGTCGACGATGTCCTGACGCGGGATCGTCATCATGAACGCCTTGCGAACGGCGAGAGCCTTCTTCGCGTCGCCACCATAGGTAGCCGGGTCAAACGGGCCGCCGTTGGTGACCTGAAGGTCGACGTGCTCAAACGAACCTTCCGGCGCACCGACGTACGAGACGTTCGGGATGCCCGCAGCAAGAGCGGCCGCGATGTCCGGAGTCGGCTGGCCGGCAGCGATCTGGATCTCACCGTTCTGGAGAGCCGTCAGCTGAGCCTGCGAATCCGGGATGGCGCGCACGGTGATCGTCTCGAACTTCGGCGAGGGGCCCCAGGTGTAGTTGGGGTTCGCCGTGAGGGTGACGTAGTCGTCGGCCTTCATGTCGGTGATCGTGTACGCGTAGTTCGACAGCAGCGCCTGCTTGTGGGCAGCGTCCGGCATCGTGTTGAACGTGTAGTCGTTGTTGTACGACTTCGAGACCGGGGCGAGGAAGTCGTAGTCGGCATCCTGAACGGCCTTGATGAAGTCCGTCTTCGCCTTGGCGGCGTCGGTGTCGTACTTGCCCGGGTAGGCCATCTGAACGGTGCCGTGAGCCGAAACGCCGATCGGCGTCACGAGCTCCCAGTCCGCGTACGGCTTGTCGTACACGACGGTCATCGAGCGGTTGTCATCGCTCAGCGTCGGGACGGCCGACACGAGGTCAAAGCCCGTTCCCTCGGCAGCACCGGTGTTCCAGTACGTGCCGGTCTGGCTCGTGACTGCTCCGGTGTCCTCGTCGGTCTCGGCCTTACCGTTGGTGCGGTGGGTCGTAATTGCAGCCCAGTAGAGCAGCATGTCGGCAGCGTCGACGGCGGTGCCGTCAGACCACTTGACGCCGGGGTTGATCGTGTACTTGACGGTCAGCGGGTCGTCGGAGGTCTTCTCGTAGGTGCCGAAGCCGGTGTTCTTCACCAGGTTCGGGGTGTCGTCGTAGTAGCTGAAGCCGTCCTGAGCCATGTACGCGACCTGCGCGTTGTACAGGCTGTTCAGGTTGGTCAGCGAAACGTTGTAGCCGCTGAAGACGTCGTTCATGGCAACCGTGATATTGGTGCCTGCGACAATCTCCGATGCGCGCGGCGGTGTGCAGCCGCTCAGGGCGATGGCGCTGGCAAGGACGACTGCCCCTGCTGCCACGAGCCTCTTGTATCTCACGGTGGTTCCTCCTGTGTGCAGATGTATGACGAGGCACGCAGGCGGACCCCGACGTGCCACGCCGGATAGTACTGACCCTAAAGAGGGGGTGACTGAAGGTCAAAATCTATGAGAGGAATCGTTACACGGTGGAAACCAGGTCTGAGGATTCTTGCGTCAACGCGCGGATCGTGCAAAAAACGGGCGCGTGACGCGAGATTCTTGCAATCAGGCTTGGCGCACCCTGTTTTTCGTCTAACAGGGGCGGGCGTACCATCGAAACGTGGCATCCCGACCGCCCCTTCTGGTCTTTGACGGCGATTGTGCGTTCTGTACAACCTGGGTGCACCGCCTCGAGCACCTGCTCCCCGTCTTTCCGGAATCCCAACCGTGGCAGTGGTTGGTTCTGGATGATCTCGGCCTGAGCACCCACGACGTCACCCACTACGCCTGGTACCTGGCCGGCGACAAACGGTTCCGCGGCCACGCCGCCATCGCCGCGCTGCTTCGATCGCAGCACAACATCGGCTGGCGCTTCCTCGGCAACCTGCTCGTCACTCCCCCGTTCTCGTGGGCCGCCGCGATCGCCTACGCGTTCATCGCGCGCTTCCGTCACCGGCTACCGGGGGGTACCGCGGCGTGCGCAATGCCGCGGCCGGCGGCGTGAGCACTCCCGTGCCGCTTTCCCGTCGCAGGATCGGCTGGGAGATCGGGATCGTGCTCGCCCTCTCCCTCGGAATGTCGGCCCTCTACTCGATCGTCACCCTGATCAATCGGGCCACCCTCGAAACTCCGATCGGCCAGCAGACGGCGACGATCGTGCCCAGCCGGGACTCGCGCGAGATCTTCGACCTCCTCTACCAACTGCTCGGCATCGCCTCCGACCTCGCCCCGGTCGCCCTGGTGTGCTACCTCCTGTGGTCCGTCTCGAAGCCCCACCTCGGTCGACTGGGGATCGACGGACACCATCCAATTCGGGATGTCCTCCTCGGTCTCGCCATCGCAGTCCCGATCGGCGTCGCCGGTCTCGGCATCTACCTCGCGGGTCGCACCCTGGGAATCGGCGTAGGAATCAATGCCTCGGGCTTGACCGACCACTGGTGGACGATCCCCATCCTCCTGTTGACGGCCGCGCGCGCCGCCATGCAGGAAGAGATCATCATGATCGGCTACCTGTTCTCGCGCCTCGGCGAGGCCCGCTGGGGACGCTGGCAGATCATCCTGTTCTCGGCCGCGATCCGCGGCACGTACCACCTGTACCAGGGCTACGGAGCCTTCTTCGCCAACTTCGCGATGGGCGTCGTCTTCGGCTGGTTCTACACCCGCGGCCCCGAGCGCCGAGTGATCCCGCTCGTCGTCACGCACTTCACGATCGACGCGGTCGTCTTCGTAGGAGCCCCAGCGGCCGCGGCCGCCTGGCCCGCCCTCTTCGGTACCTCCGGATAAGGCGGACTAGCGGAGCGGCGCCCGGAAGGGATGCGCGAGTCGATCGGGGTAGGGGTCCCCGCTCTCTCGGCTCGCGCATCCCTTCCGGGTGACGCGGCAACGAACAACTAGGCGAAAGCCTCCACAGGAGGACAGGCACACACGAGGTTGCGGTCGCCGTAGGCCTGGTCGATTCGCCGTACCGGCGGCCAGTACTTCGCTCGCACCTGGCCTGGGGCGGGGTAGACCGCCAGCTCGCGGGGGTACGGGTGTGGCCAGTCGGTTGCAGTTGCGGCTTCGGCGGTGTGCGGGGCGTTGACGAGCGGGTTGTTGTCGGCGGTCCAGCTGCCTGCGGCGAGGGCGTCGGCCTCGTGCTTGATGGCGATCATCGCGTCGATGAAGCGGTCGATCTCGGCCAGATCTTCGCTTTCGGTCGGTTCGACCATGAGGGTTCCTGCGACGGGGAACGACATCGTCGGCGCGTGGAAGCCGTAGTCGATGAGCCGCTTCGCCACGTCATCCACCGTCACTCCCGTCGCCTCTCGGAGGGGGCGTAGGTCGAGGATGCACTCGTGCGCGACGAGTCCGTGCTCGCCCGAGTAGAGAACCGGGAAGTGCTCGCGCAGTCGAGCAGCCACGTAGTTCGCCGACAGAACGGCGGCCGCGGTCGCAGCGGTGAGACCGTCGGGTCCCATCATGCGCACGTACGCCCACGAGATCGGCAGGATGCTGGGGCTGCCGTGAGGCGCCGCCGAGACCGGGTTCGCTTCGCCACGCGGCAGGTAGGGCGCGAGGTGTGACTTCGCCGCGACCGGACCGACCCCGGGACCGCCGCCGCCGTGCGGGATGCAGAAAGTCTTGTGCAGGTTGAGGTGCGAGACATCCCCACCCATGTCGCCGAAGCGGGCGTAGCCGAGCAGGGCGTTGAGGTTCGCGCCGTCGATGTACACCTGGCCGCCTGCGGTGTGCACGGCGTCGGTGATGGCGCGGATCTCGTGCTCGTACACCCCGTGTGTTGACGGGTAGGTGACCATCAGCGCGGCCAGGTCGGCGGCGTGTTCATCGATGCGCGCCCGGAGGTCGCCGAGGTCGACGTTGCCCTCCTCGTCGCAGGCGACGACGACGACCTTCATGCCCGCGAGAACAGCCGAAGCTGCGTTCGTGCCGTGCGCGCTCGACGGGATGAGGCAAACGTTGCGATTCGAGGCACCGTTGGCGCGGTGGTAGCCACGGATCGCGAGCAGCCCCGCGAGCTCGCCCTGCGAACCGGCGTTGGGCTGAAGCGAGACAGCGTCGTACCCGGTCAGTTCCCCGAGCCAGCCCTCCAGTTGCGCGATCAGGTCGCGGTAGCCGAGGGTGCCGGCTTCCGGCGCAAACGGATGGATGTCAGCGAACTCCGGCCAGGTCACGGCGGCCATCTCGGTGGCGGCATTCAATTTCATCGTGCACGAACCGAGTGGGATCATCCCTCGGTCGAGCGCGTAGTCCTTGTCGGCGAGGTGCTTGAGGTAGCGCATCATCGTCGTCTCCGACCGATACGCCGAGAAGACCGGATGTTCGAGATACCGCGAAGTGCGTACGAGCTCGGCAGGAATACCGGGTGCGACCGGCTTGAAGCCCAACCCCGTTTCGACGCCGAACGCTTTCAGCACGGTCTGCACGTCATCCTGCGTCGTCGTCTCGTCGAGCGCGACCGCGACGTGTCCCTCATCGACCAGCCGCAGCAGGTAGCCGGCGTGGGCCGCGCGTTCGACGACGTCTGTCGCGTCCGGAGCCGAAATCAGCAGAGTGTCGAAGAACTGATCGTGCACCACCCGGGATCCGAGAGCATCTGCCATCAGCCTGGCCAGCCGGTTCACCTGGTGCGCGATCGACTTCAGGCCCGACGCCCCGTGATACACGGCGTACATCGACGCCATCACGGCGAGCAGAACCTGGGCCGTGCAGATGTTCGAGGTCGCCTTCTCGCGACGGATGTGCTGCTCCCGCGTTTGCAGCGAGAGCCGGTAGGCGGGGTGGCCGGCGGCATCCACCGAGACCCCGACGAGGCGACCGGGGAGTTGGCGCTCGAGTCCGGCCCGGACGGCGAGGTAGCCAGCGTGCGGTCCGCCGAATCCCATCGGCACACCGAAACGCTGCGAGGTGCCCACGGCGACGTCAGCGCCGAGTTCCCCGGGGGACGTGAGCAGGGTGAGAGCGAGAAGGTCGGCGGCAACTACTGCGAGCCCGCCGGCCGCGTGCACGGTGTCGATGACGGCACGCGGATCCCACACCCGTCCCGACGCACCGGGGTACTGGATGAAGGCGCCGAAGGCTTCGGGCAAGTTGCCTGCGAAGTCGGTGGTGACCAGCGAAATGCCGAGCGGTTCGGCCCGGTGCGCCAGCAAGCGAAGGGTTTGCGGAAGGGCGTCTCCGTCGACCAGGAAGACCGGCGAGTTTGAGCCCGATGCGCGGCGCGCGAGCAGCATCCCCTCGACCACTGCCGTCGACTCATCGAGCATGGATGCGTTCGCGGTCGCCAGCCCGGTCAGGTCGGCGACCATCGTCTGGAAGTTGATCAGGGCCTCAAGCCGACCCTGGGAAATCTCGGGTTGGTAGGGCGTGTAGGCCGTGTACCAGGAGGGATTTTCGAGCACGTTGCGCTGGATCACCGCCGGCGTAATCGTGCCGTGGTAGCCGATGCCGATCATGCTGTGCCGCACCCGGTTGCGACCAGCGAGCACGCGCAGTTCGGCGAGCGCCTCCCGTTCGGACCGCGCTGGCGGCAACACTGTCGCAGCCTCAATGCGGATGCCCGACGGCACCGCGGCATCCATCAGCTCGTCGACAGTGGAATACCCGACCGCCTGCAGCATGATCGCCTGCGTCGCGGCGTCGGTTCCAATATGACGGTCGGCGAAGGTGGTCATCCCTGCGTCAGCTCCTCGTACTCGGCGGCCGTCAACAACTCGGGCAGTTCGGTGAAGCGCACCTTGATCAGCCAGGCGGCACCGGTCGGGTCGGCGTTGACCAGAGCGGGCTCGGCGATGACCGCCTCGTTGCGTTCGAGCACTTCGCCGTCGACCGGCGCGAAGAGTTCGCCGACTGACTTCGTCGACTCGATCTCCCCGACGACCCGTCCGGCCGCTACCGACTTGCCCGCCTCGGGCAGGTCGACGTAGACGACGTCACCGAGTTTTTCGGCCGCGTACGCGGTGATGCCGATGGTGGCAACGTCGCCGTCAACGGACACCCATTCGTGGTCTTTGGTGTAGCGCAGCTCGCTCATGCTGTTGTTATTCACGGCAGGGCCTTTCTCGAGTAGAACGGAAGGGAGACGACACGGGCCGGAATGGCCGTGCCACGAACGTCGATGTCGACGGTGGTGCCGACGGGTGCGAACGCGGGGTCGACGTACGCCATGGCGATCGGGATGCCGAGGGTCGGCGACAGCGCACCGGACGTCACTTCGCCGATCGCCTTGCCATCTGCCAGGACCGGGTAACCAGCTCGACCCGCGCGCTTGCCGTCGGCTTCCAGGCCGACGAGTACGCGAGCGCCATCGGCCGGTCCGCGTTCTACGGCCTTGCGACCAACGAACGGGCCGGGCTTGGTCAGCGCGACGACTCGACCGAGACCGGCCTGCACCGGGAACGTGTCGGTCGAGAGTTCGTGACCGTAGAGCGGCATCCCGGCCTCGAGGCGGAGGGTGTCGCGTGCCGCGAGCCCCGCGGGGGTGGCGCCGGCCTTGACCAGGTCGTTCCAGAGGGCAGGAGCCGCTTCGGCGTCGAGGTAGAGCTCGTAACCGTCTTCGCCGGTGTAGCCGGTGCGGGCCACAAGTACCGTCGAGTCGGCGTAGCTGCCCTCGGTGATCGCGTAGTACGAGAGGTCGGCGAATGATGCGTGCAGAGCCGAAACCCGCTCGAGCACCTCGACCGAGCGCGGACCCTGCACCGCAATGAGTGCGTACCGATCGGTGTCGTCAGTGACGGCGACGTCGAACTCTGCCCGGCGCTGCGCGAGCGCGGCCGCGACGACATCGTGATTGCCGGCGTTGGCGACGACCAGAAACCGCTGCTCGTCGAGCCGATAGACGACCAGATCGTCGAGGATGCCGCCCTGCTCCGCGAGCA
>JBDTNW010000026.1:0-10114 GCA_039933575.1 Pseudolysinimonas sp.
GGCGTCGAGCGTCGGGGTTGCTGCGCTCGACAAGGTGCCGCTCATCGTCGGGGTGTTTCGTACGCGCGGCGCGGCGGCCCTGGTGTTCCGTGGCGATGACGGGCTTGACGAACTCAGTACGACAGGGCATAGCCACCTCTGGGAGGTATCTCGCGGAGAGGTGCGTGAGCACGACATCGATCCGGGTGACTTCGGCATCCCGCGCGCAACGATCGAGGATTTGCGGGGTGGGGATGCCGACCGAAACGCGGCAATAGCGCGGGCGACCTTCGCGGGTGAGTCGGGGGCCGTCCGCAACATCGTGCTGCTGAACACGGCCGCGGCCCTTGTGGCGTGGGAACTCGCGCATGACCCAGGAGAGCAGGAGCGCGACATTCGGGAGCGGTTCGCCGAGAAGATCGCGCTCTCGTCCGAGGCGATTGACTCGGGCGCAGCCACCGCGAAGCTCGACGCTCTGGTCGCCGCCACGCGAAAGTAGGGGCTGTACGAGCGGTCAGCCGCCGCATCCCGGTTGGGACGGATCGAACTGGCAGTCCGATCCACCCCCGGGCGCGGTGGGTGGGGCGAGGTCGTGGTCGAACCACCGTCCGGTGGGGACGGAAAACGCAAGAGCCGTGAGCAGCGCAATGGAGACGAACACGACTCCCCACCCACCGAGCGCCAGCGACCGCCGGGCGAAGCCGATTACGGCCGCCGCGAGGGTGAAAGCCACCGCAGTGGCTGCGGTCATCAGGTATCGCACGCCCTCAGCGTCGGTCGGGGTGGGAGGCGACCCGAAGAGGGTGAACGAGGTCTGAACCCACTGACCGAACACAGCCACGACAAGGGCGCCGCCGATCACCAGGAGAGCGGCGCCGATCGCGCTCACGGCGGATCCGGGGAGCAACCCGAAACTGCTGCGGACCAGCCGCTCGGCCCCGATCGACCCGACGGCGACACACGTTCCGAAGGAGGCGATGCCAATGAGGGTCGGAATCGCGAGGAGGATCAGGATGCTCGGCCCGTTGTAGAGCACATTTGGCGCGACGTTGATTCCCGCGCTCACGGCGGCGATAGCGAAGCCGGCGGCGATGTACCAGCGCACTCGACCGCGTGCATCACGACGGCGAGCCATAACGGTGGTCAGGGCGACGGCAACGATCCAGACGCCGAGAACCGGGTTGACAACCGCGGCGAGAAGCGCGAATGGAAGTGTCGGGGCGCTCGTTGCCAGGCCGAAGGTCGTGACCCCGGCCAAGAGCGCCACAATGCCGATCCCGACGGTGAGTGCCGATTGCTCGATCGGACGCCCGCTGTCGACATCCGATCGATCACCTTCTGACGACTGCGTCATGCGCTACTCCACCAATCCGCCCGGTCTCACGTGCTCGGGCAAGAAGCCGCGACCGAGCACGCGTGCAGTGACACGCCGAACGAGCGGTTGCAACGCGCGCAGGACCAGTCGGGCAACTCGCGGGATCGCGGGTCCTGGACGGGCGCCGAGAGGTCGCCGGATACGGTCGTGCGCGAGACGCTGGATGCTTTGCATCCGTCGCACCGGAGGCATTCGACGACGCTGGACGGCATCCAAAATGCGTTCCGGGACACGTCCCAGGCGCAGCGGAGCGGTGACGACGTTCGCGAGGGCGACAGCATCCTGGATCGCGTAGTTGACTCCCACTCCGCCGACCGGCGACATCGCGTGCGCGGCGTCGCCGATACAAATGAATCCGTCGAGATGCCAGCGGGTGAGGCGGTCGATTTGCACCGAGAGCGTCTTCACCTGATCCCAGTCGGTGATCGAGCCGACGACCGAGGCGAGCACCGGGGCCGTACTGACGAGTCGATCGCGGAACGCCTCGAGCGCGGCGGCGCGCAGTTCTTCGTAGCCACCCTTCGGGATGACGAACCCGCCCTGGTAGTGATCGCCGCGTTCGAGCGTCAGCACGATGCCACGCTCGTCGAGATAGGCCAGCGTCGGGGGTGGGGGATCAACGGGGCGCGGCAGGCCAAACCAGAGCACGTCGATCGGCACTCCGAGGCGCTCGGGATCGAAGCCGGCGGCCTCGCGCATCCGGGAGGTGCGGCCGTCAGCCGCGATCGTCAAGTTGGCGCGAAGCTCGATCTCGCCATCGAGACCCTGTGCTCGGACTCCCGTCACCGTTGTGCCGTCGCGCAGTAGGTCGACCGCTTCGGTGTTCATCCGCACCTCAAATCCCGGGAAGGCGGCGCCTTCGCGGGCAAGAAAGTTCAGGAAGTCCCACTGTGGAGCGAATACCAGAAAGTTGTCGGGCGGGGGCAAAGTGCCGAAATCGACCAACGACATCCGTTCGCCGTCGATGACCACATCAAGCGTGCGAACTCGGGTAACCGGGAGGGCGAGGAACTTCTCGCGAAGACCCAGCTCGCCGAGCAAGGTGATCGTCGATGGGTGGATCGTGTCGCCGCGGAAGTCGCGCAGAAAGTCGGCGTGCTTCTCGAGCACGGTGACCTTGAGTCCCGCGCGAGCGAGGAGGTAGCCCACCATCATGCCGGCCGGACCGCCGCCGGCGATCACGGCATCCCGCTCGTGGATGTTCATGTGCCCATCATCCCGCTACGCTCTGCCCGTGTCGCGGCAGTCGCGGCGAGAACGGGAGGGCGACCGTGGCGAAAGACATCAAGCCGATCATCGAGGCCATGTTTGCGGGGGTGACGGCACAGGATTTGGATGCTACGACCCAGCATTTCTCCGACGACATCGAGTTGTACGACCCGCACTATCCGTACTCGACGATGCACGGGATCGCCGAAGTTCGTGAAGGCCTCACCTGGGCGTTCGGGGGAATGAAGAGCATGGGTTTCGTCATCGACCGCTGGTTCTTCAGCGACGACAAGCTAGCTAGCGTCGTCGAAGTGTCAACGCATCACGTTCTCAACGCAGGCAACCAGCACCTCGATTTTCCGCAGATTTTCGTGTTCGACACCGATGGCGAGAAGATCACGAAGATGCGCGCCTACGAGCCCTACGGTCCGGGTGGCGGGGTGGGTTTCGGGCTGGCGATCGGGCACAGCATCTACCGGCTCACGCATCGTCGCAAGAAGTAAGGCACAAGGGGCAGCGACGGTATGAACATCTTCGGCACCCTCCGCGCCCAGGTACGTCGGCGCCTACTCTTCAGCTACCGCGTCGACCCGGTCGTCGCGCGCACGCTTATCCCCGAACCGCTTCGCCCGCAACTTGTCGACGGTAGCGCCGTAGCCGGACTCTGCGTCATCGGATTGACCGACGTGCGCCCCGGTTGGCTTCGTCCGAAAGTCGGGTTGCGCACCGAGAATCTCGCCCATCGGATCGCGGTCGAGTGGGATGAAGGCGGCGAGACACACACTGGGGTGTACGTGCTCGAGCGGCATAGTTCAGCGCTACTGCCTGTGCTGTTGGGAGGTCGGCTCTTTCCTGGGTTTCAGAAACGTGCACGGTTTGCGCTCGACGAAACGGCGACGCGCTACCGGGTGCGGGCGACCGGTGACGATGTATCCATTGATGTGGATGTCGAGCTCACGGACCGCTGGGAGAGCTCACTGTTCCCGGATGTCGCGGCTGCATCCGAGTTCTACAAGTCGGGCGCTGTCGGATGGTCTCCTCGCCGAGACGGAACAGTCGAGCCGCTCGAACTCTCGTCGGAAGGTTGGCTCGCGAGTCCTGGACTCGTGCACCACGTGGAGTCCTCTTTCCTCGATGCGTTGCCCGCCGGAGCGGCAACGCTCGACAGCGTGCTGGTGATGCGCGACATCCCGTCGGTCTGGGAGGTTCCTCACATCACGATTGACGACCGACGACCGCTCGCCCCCGCCGGCTAGGAACGGTCAGCCGACGGCCTTCTTTACCAGGGCGGTGATTGCCTTCTCGTGCGAAGGAGTCAGTTCGAGAATCGCGAAGGCGGTCGGCCACATCGTGCCGTCGTCAAGTTTCGACACGGTCTCGAAGCCGAGGGTTCCGTACCGCACCTTGAACTTCGACGCAGGCTGGAAGAAGCAGACGATCTTGCTGTCCGCGTTGGCCCAGCCCGGCATCCCGTAGTAGGTCTTGGGAACTAGCTGCGGCGCAGCAGCTGTCACGACTTCGTGCAGGCGAGTCGCGAGCTTCCGATCGACGCCATCGAGCTTGGCTATCGCGTCGAGAACATCTTTCGTGCCCGATGCGCGGAGGTCGGTGGCCTTCGCTTGCGCCTTCAGTTCGGCGGCGCGCTGCTTCATCGCGTCGCGTTCGTCGGCGGTGAATCCTGACTTGGTGCTCTTCGTTTCAGCCATAGCCCCATGTTAGGAACGGTTGCCGGCAGATGCTTCTCCGAACCTGCTCGACTCACCAGGCGGCGGGCACGTAGTCCTTCAAGAAGACCCCGAAGAGGTCTTCGCCGGCTTCACCGCGGACGATCGGGTCGTAGACACGGGCGGCCCCGTCGACCAGATCGAGAGGGGCGTGAAATCCCTCTTCCGCGAGCCGAACCTTCGTCGGGTGCGGCCGCTCGTCGGTGATCCATCCCGTGTCGACGCTGGTCATCAGGATGCCGTCGGTCTCGAACAGCTCACGTGAACTGGTGCGGGTCAGCATGTTGACGGCGGCCTTCGCCATGTTCGTGTGGGGGTGCCCTGGGCCCTTGTACCCGCGACCGAAGACGCCTTCCATCGCGCTGACGTTCACGATGTAGGTGCGGCGTGCGGGCGATGCAGCCAACGACGCACGCAGCTTCGAGATGAGGATGAACGGCGCCGTCTCGTTCGCTAGCTGAACCTCGAGCAGTTCCAGAGGATCGACCTCGTCGACGCCTTGCGTCCAGGAATTGATCGGGGCCAGGTCGGGCACCAACCCGCCCGCATCGATCGCGGTGCCGGCGGCGAGTCGCTCAAGCGACGACGAACCGGGGGAGAGCGCCTGTTGAGTGAGGTCGTCGGCCTGCGCTGCAGCCGCGGCGAGGATCGGATGCGCGGCGACCGAGCGCGCGAGCGCCTGCGGGTGCGCGTCGTTCGTGTGCCCGAAGGTCTCGAGTTCGGGCAATGGGCCGTCGGGAAGGGGAGCTAGCTCCGCATCCACCAGCTGCTGGTAGGCACCGGGGGAGCGGCGCACGGTTTGGGCGGCGTTGTTGATCAGGATGTCGAGCGGCCCCTGCGCGGCGACCGACTCCGCGAGCGCGATCACCTGCGCCGGATCCCGGAGGTCGATGCCGACAACACGTAGCCGATGGATCCACTCGGAGGAGTCGGGGAGGCCGGTGAAACGACGGACAGCATCCCGAGGGAATCGCGTCGTGATTGTCGTGTGCGCGCCATCCCGGAGCAGTCGCAGCGCGATGTACATGCCGATCTTCGCGCGCCCTCCGGTGAGCAGCGCACGCTTTCCAGTGAGGTCGGTGCGGGCATCCCGCTTGGCATGACTCATCGCGGCACAGGACGGGCAGAGCTGGTGGTAGAAGGCGTCGACGACCGTGTAGTCCTGTTTGCAGATGTAGCAGGCGCGAGCTTTGAGCAGCACTCCGGCCGTTTTGCGGGTTGCCGCCCCCGAGATCGGGATGCCACGGGTTTCGTCGTCAATGCGATCCGGGGCGCCTGTCGCGGTCGCGGCCACGACGGCCCGATCATTCGACTGCACGCGCTCGCGCACCTCAAGCTTGCGTTCGCGCTTCACGTCTTTGAACATTGCGGCGGTTGCCCGCCGGACGGCGACGAAGTCTGGGTCGGCGTTGTCGACACGCGCCAGATCCGCCAGAACCCGGAGCGTCACCTCGAGGTCGGCGGGGTCGATGGGCACGTGTGATTCTCTCACTGCGGGCCCATTCGGTTGACGGCTGCGCCCGCGTGCTAGCCCAGAGCGGCGACGATCGCCTTCGCGAGCGGCGGGCCGCTGGTGGCGATGTCCATGCCACCTTCCACGGCGATCAGGTACTTTCCTGCCTGCACATCGAGTTCGATAGCACCCACCATCGCCTGGTCGCCGACGCCGGCGACCGGCGTCGGCGTCGAGGAGTCACTCAAGACATCCGTCATCATTTTCCAGCTCACGCCACTCGTACCCTGATAGACGATCACCGTCATCGAGTCTCCGCTCGCGTCGCTGTACTTGCACTGGTCTTGACCGGTCGCGATCGTCGAAGTATCCGCCTGGGTGAAGGGCTTGCCCGTCAGAGATGCGGCATCCGAAGTCGCAACCAGGGAGCAGACATCGATGGCTGCGGATGCGGCTTGGCCCGAGCCGCCCCCCGGCGCCCCAGAGCTCGCGTTGGTGGATTGCCCTGTCGAGCATCCTGTCAGGCCGAGTGCGAGGGCGGCGAGACCGACCGTGAGAACGGGGACCATGGCTTTGGAGATCATGGGGATCCTTTCCGGGTCGGACGCTATGCCGCTCCCGCAACGCCCGCGTAACGTCTAGTGCCGAGCCAGCAGTTCGCGCGCTCGGGATGCAGCCACTTCAGGGATTGCCACGTCGCCGGATGGCGGGGTGCTCAAGCGGAGGGTGGCGGGAGCAGGTCGAGAGCCGGCGGAACGCAGCGTCTCAGCGCTACGCACGAGTGACTCTGCCTCGTCGGGGTAGTCCACGGCGAGCACAGCCGCGCTGGTCTCGAGGGCGATTGCCAGCGCCCACCGGACCCCTGATGCGGCCGCCGAGTCGAGACAGGCCAGGGCGGATTCGGTCGCTTCGTCGAGCTCGCCGCGTGCCAGACGCACTCGCGACGCGATCGCAAACACGAGCGGAAGTTCCCGATCCAATTCCAACTGACGCGCGACGGATACCGCCTTTTCGGCGTATTCCTGAGCGGAGTCGAGCGCCCCGTCGGCGAGGTCGAGTGCCGCAAGGGTGCTCGCCAACTGGGAGGTAGCGATCCTGGCCGGCCCCATCAAGAGCGGTGCGGCCTGCGTAGCCCATCGACGCGCGGTATCGAGGTCGCCCACTTGCCAGGCGAGTCGCGCGCAGTTGGCGAGTACCGCTTGTCGTTGTTCTACGGGTGTTTCGGGCCCCATCGCGGCGATGCCCTCAGTGCAGTAATTGACGGCAGCCGGGTCGCCGCGCTCAGCCAAAATCGCGCCAACCCCCGTTGTGGCGGAGGCGATCAAGCCACCGCCACCGGCGTCCCTGGCGAGTTCGACCGCGCGCAAAACGTCACGACGCGCGTCGTCCGCGAAATCCAGATCGTCCGCAAGGCCCGCGGCATAGATGAGGGCTCGCGCGGCGATCGCGGGGGCATCTGCGCTCAACTCGGAAGCCGCGGCACGCAGTAGTGGCAGCGCCTCTGGATCGGCGCTCCAGTACCCGAGATATCCCGCCGCGAACCGGGCGCGGGCAGTCGCGGGCCCCTCGGGTGCAGCCGCGAGCAAACTGCGGAGCCAGTAGCGCCCTTCAGTCATGCGGGTGACGGTCCAGTAGCGGTGGAGCCGGTAGCCGAGGTCGAGCGCCCGAAGCAGGTCCGCCTTGCCGTCTGCGGCGGCCTGGAATAGGGTTCGGAACCCATCTCCAGCGTCGTCCACCGCATCCCGATAAGCGGCGGGAGGGGATGTCGCGTCGGCGGGCGCGATCACGTCGAGCGCATCGGCGAGTCCCTCGTAAGCATCGTGCGGCGTTGCTGCTCGCTCGCGCACCAAGCGCCGGAGCTCGTCGTCGAGACCGAAGCGCCAACGGGCTCCGCCGCGGCTCACGGTCAGGAGCCCGGAGTCGGCAAGGACTGTCAGATGTCGAGCCACTCTGCCGGGAGAAACGACTCCGCGCACGATGCCGCGCACCAGCGACAATGGGACCGATCCGTCAACGATTGCGAGTCGATCGAACACCGCGAGTTCCTCGGTATCGAGCGCTGCCCTCGCTTGATCGAGCATGGCGCCGAGGACGCCGTCCGCGCCAGCCGTGACATCCGGAAGCTCGTCCAAGAGGTCGACGACGGCCATGCCCGCGAGCTGGGCGGCAGCGAGCTCCAATGCCAGGGGGATGCCCTCGCAACGCAGACACAGTTCGTCGAGGGCCGCACGGCTTCGCGGATCCGTCGCGAGTTTGCCGCCACGTGCAGCTACGCGATCCGCGATCAGGAGCACTCCGGGTGAGCGCTCAGCCGTGGCGGAACTGAGCGCCGGCACCGGAACCCGGATCCAGACCCGGCTGACGGGTACGCGCGTGGTCACAAGGATGCGCAACTGGGGAACGGCCTCGCGAAGCGCGCTAATCAGGTTGACGGTCTCGTCAACAACCCTCTCAGCACCGTCAAGGACAAGGAGCACGGGTCCGAGCGGCGCGAGGTGTTCCACGATTGCGCCAATGAGGTTGCCGCCGGTTGGCACTCCTGTTGCTTCCGCGACTGCTACGGGCACCAATTCGCCAGCGGTGAGGTCGCCAAGCGAAGCCCAGTAGCAACCACCCTCGGCATCGAACTCGTGGGCGACGTGAAGCGCCAGCCGCGTCTTGCCGACTCCACCTCGGCCCGTAAGTTCAACAACGCCCGGTGTCGCGAGACCGGCGAGCGCCATCGCGAGTTCGGCGGCACGACCGAAGAAGCCGTCGGTCGGCAACGGTGGCAACGTCCCGGACCCGACCGGACCCGACTGCAACACGTCGAGGTAGACGGCCACGGTCTCCGGAGACGGGTCGATCCCCAGATTCTCAGCGAGGGCCGACCGGCACAGTTCGAATGCTTCGATCGCTCCGGCGCGATCGCCACGAGAGTGACGGGCGTGAATCCGGATGCGGTGCGCTGTCTCGTCGACCGCCGAAATCGCCAGGAGGGCGTCGACCTGCGCAAGGGCAAGCTCGGCTCGACCGGAGGCGAGCGCCGCATCGGCAATCAGGTGGCGGCAACGCTCGATGCAAACCCTGCGGCGCTCACGCAACCCGTCGAGCCATTCCGCGTCGTCGTCCCCGAGGATTTCACCGCGGAGCAAGGACTGGAGTGCGCCCTGTACCGCCAACCCGGCGGAAGCGGTGCCTGCGGCAACTGCGACCTCGGCCCGCTCGACGGCCAGCTCCGAATCGCGCAAATCCGAGGTGACCGCGGTGGCCAGCGCCCATCCGTTCGCAGTTGTCGCTATCAGTTGAGACCCGTCGAGACCGATGGACTCGAGCGCCGCTCGGAGCGAGGCGATCGCGCCTCGAAGGGCGCTTGGCCAGGTAGGGGGAGGATCAGCCCAGATGCGCTCCGCCAGGCGACGCGCGCTCAGACCCGCGGAGTTGTCAACGAGCGCTGCAAGGATCCGCCGCGAACGGACGGATGTGACGATCCCGCTGTCGAGCCGATCCGATTCGCTTTCGATGGCGACGCCACCCAGTATGCACACGCGGGGAGTCACTGGATACTCTCCCGCAGCATGATCCCAAGTATCGACCTCGTGGCTGGAATCCACGGGCCGCGTTGTCACGAGTACAGGTTGTGCAACTCATCTACGAGAAAGCGCAATTGGTCGATCTCTAGAGTGTCGCCGGTCGACGCCCAGTCATCGACGATGATCACCAGATTGCCGTAGTCGACGGCGACGATACCGTCGGCTACATAAGCACGCTTGCCGACGCCGGCGAGGTCAGCGAAACCGTCAGTAGTCGTATCGCGCGTCTGCTCCCAGAACGCGCTCGCGCCATCACCTGTCACGACCAGAGCGTTTACCTGGTCTGAGGCGTCGACCACAGTTGCCGCGTTCATGTATTGGCACTCCGCTGCGTTGTAGCCCTGCGGCGGGATGACTTCGGTGTTGGTGAGGTTGAGCCCGGTCAGCTGATTCACACGAGCGAGCGGGAGCTTGGCGCAGACGTCCGCGGGAAGTCCTGACTCCTGCGTGCCCGAGGTCTGTGCAGTTGGCGGAACGGCACTCCCCGACGGTGCCCCGGAAGACGACTCGGATGGAGCGCCGGTGGAGCACCCGACGAGCAGAGTGGCAGTCAGAGCGAGAAGGGCTCCTGCGATAAGGGGTTTGTGCATGAGTCAACCTGATCGCCGTGGCGCAACGCGCGCGTAATGTGGGCCAACTCGCAGGCTCGGGCTCCCGCGTTACGGTGACGTTGCGCGGTGCACCGAGGGTAAGGCAATGAAGAAGTACTTCCTCGTCCTTCCCGTTGTGGTCCTGTGGGCCCTGTCGGCGTGCGCAGCCGGCCCCGTGAGTGAAGGCGCGACGGATTCCGGTGGCAACCCAT
>JBDTNW010000027.1:0-10047 GCA_039933575.1 Pseudolysinimonas sp.
TGCTCGTGCTTCAGGCGATGGACACCGCGGGCAAGGGCGGCATCGTCAAGCACGTCGTCGGGTCGGTTGACCCGCAAGGTGTCATGCTGCACGCGTTCAAACGTCCGACGCCCGAGGAAGACAAACACGACTTCCTGTGGCGGGTGCGTCCGCACCTGCCTGCACCGGGAATGCTCGGCGTTTTCGACCGATCTCACTATGAGGAGGTGCTCATCCACAAGGTGCGGCACCTCTCGACGCCTGAGCAGATCGAGGAACGCTACGGGCTGATCACCGCGTTCGAAAACGAGGTGACCGCTGCCGGGACGACGATCGTGAAGGTGATGCTGCACATCTCACGGGATGAGCAGAAAGCCCGACTCGGCGAACGGCTCGCGCAGCCGACGAAGTATTGGAAATACAACCCCGGCGACATCGACGAACGCGAGTTGTGGCCCGCATACATGGATGCCTACCGCATCGCGATCGAGCGCACCTCGACGGATGCGGCCCCCTGGTATGTCGTGCCCGCCGATCGCAAGTGGTACGCGCGGCTCGCCGTGCAGCACCTCCTGCTCGACGCCCTGCAGGGACTGCACCTCGAGTGGCCCCCCGCCGCCTTCGACGTCGCGGTCGAGAAGGCGCGCCTGGCTGCCTCGTGAGCGCAGGCAAAGGATGACCGGCCGACGCGCAGTTGTCCTCGGTGGGGGCGGAGTAACGGGAGTGGCCTGGGAGACCGGACTTCTGCTCGGGCTCGAGCGTCACGGCATCCTGCTCCGTACCGCCGACCTGTTCGTCGGCACCTCGGCGGGGTCGGTCGTCGCCGCACAGATCGCCGGGCCGACCTCGCTAGCGGACCTGTATCGCGCGCAGACTGAGGGATTCGCGCAGGAGATGCCCGCGAAACTCGGGCTGCCGGGCATCCTGTCGCTGGTCGTCGCGCTGCGGGGAACCCGAGACGAGCGGGCAGCGCTCGCCAAGGTGGGTGCGCGGGCACTGCGTGCGACGACGCCGTCCGAAACGGCACGGCGCGCGGTCATCGAACAACGTCTTCCCGTGCACAGTTGGCCGGCAGCTGCGCTGAAACTCACCGCAGTGGATGCCGTCAGCGGCGAGTTCACGGTCTTCGATAGCTCAAGCGGCGTCTCACTCGTCGACGCCGTCGGGGCGAGCTGCGCTGTTCCGATGGTCTTTCCGCCGGTCACAATCGGGGATCGCCGATATTTCGACGGCGGAATCCGCTCGGTCGCGAACGTCGACCTCGCAGCGGGATGCGATCGGGTGATCGTCATCGCGCCGCAGACGACGGCGCTTCGTCCGGGGCGAGATCCGGCATCCCAACTCGTCGCGCTGGGACCGGCCGCGTCGACGCTCGTAGCTCCCGACCGTGCGGCATCCGACGCGATGGGTCACAATTCGCTCGACCCCGAGATGAGGTCGGCGTCGGCCGCCGCGGGGCTCGCGCAAGCCGATCGCGTCGCCGACCGGGTGGCCGCAGCCTGGGGTTGACTACCCGAAAGGCTCGACTCGCCGCGCCGTAGCGTCTACCCGTCGATCTCGGGCGGAACGGACTACAAGGCGTCGGACGTAACCTCGACTCCGGGCGCCCCGGCCCTGATGCTCTCGAGCATCAGGCGGAGGAGACCGTTGAAGTCCTCGACGGCTCGCGGCGACATCCCCGACAGGATGATGTCCTGTCCTCTCATCGAGATGGGCAGCATCATGCCGTGCATTTCCGCACCGGCGTTGGTCAAGTACATTGGACGCGATCCGCGAGGTCCATCCATGAGCACGAGGAGTCCGCGACTGGTCAGGGTGTTGACGCTCTTCGAGACCACAGCCTTGTTCACGGCGAGGAAGTCAGAGACTTCGGTCGCGGGCATCCCGGGACGCAAGGCGATGGCGGAGATCACCCTCCAGTCGTTCGTACCCAAGCCAAAACGGCGTCGCAGTTCGTTCGATTCGCGCCAGACCAGCGCGTTTGACAGCAACGCGAGCAGCCTCGGCGTGAAACCTTCTGAGTCGATCGTCTCGGCGAGCGGTCGCGTGACGAGTTCACGCGCCGCGAGGACGCTGGTAGCGGGGCCGTCGGTCGCGTGCATAGCGCTCCTTCCAAGAGGGAGCTCCGGCGAAAGAGCGTCCCGCGTCAACGAGCTACCTGACTCGTAGCTCTGCGAAAGGGCATGGATCCCCGGTTCGTGGGTGCCCAGTCGCTTGCTTCCAGCACATTAGCGGTCGGCGTCATCTCTGTACCGGGTTCCGTTCATCGATCTGTTGACGTGCGCGTCACTGCCGTGACTCACGAGGAACCCGGTGCGGCTGACCGAGTAGGGGTGAGTAGACAGAGTGCGTCTGGTTTAGATATAAATAGCTTGACAGAACAACCACAACATCGAAAGAGTAGCCCGCAACGACGCGGGAACGATAAGAAATCGAACCCGTGTTGGACGGCAGTCGGTCTCGAAAGTTGGAAGTCTTGCACCTTCGATCGAGCCGCTCGCGTCGTCGGAAGTTTCCCTCAATAGTGATTCGTCCACGTTCTATTCCAAGGAGGACCTGAAAATGTCTCATTCTAAGAACCGAACCCGAAGCGCTTTGGTCGCGCTCGGGGCGACCGCAACGATCCTGTTGGCGGGGTGCTCAGCTCCCGCCGTACAAGTGACAACCGCTCCGGGTGAACTGCCCCAGGCGTACATCGACGCTGGTCAGATCACCGCAAGCACGATCTGCGATGGCGCACCGTTCTCGTTCTGCGACGCCGGAAGCACGACCGCGAAGGGTGTCTTCGCCGATATTGCCGCAGCGTGGGGCGATGTTCTCGGGGTCAAGGTCGACCCGATCGGCATGGCATTCGACTCGATCCTGCCCTCGACCGCATCGGGGCGGTACGACATCGTGCTCGCGATCGGTGACACCGTCGAGCGCCAGGCTCAGTTTGACTTCATCGACATCCTGCACTCCTCGTACGCCATCACGGTTCCGGCGGGCAATCCGAAGGGTGTAAAAGAGCAGCTTGACCTGTGTGGACTGATCGTGGCGTCGACGACCGGGAGCGCCGAGGCTCAGACCGTCGACGCGCTGAGCACTGAATGCAC
The DNA here is from genome assembly GCA_039933575.1 of Pseudolysinimonas sp. GTDB lineage: Bacteria > Actinomycetota > Actinomycetes > Actinomycetales > Microbacteriaceae > Pseudolysinimonas_A. The sequence continues at coordinate 3,075 of JBDTNW010000027.1, forward strand.
CTCGAAGGGCAAGGCTGCCATCGAGAGTCTGCAACTGGGCGATCTGGGATCGGTGTACCTGTCACTGTCTTCGGGTCGCGCCGACGCAGCATGGGGCAGCGACGCCTCCTCGTACACAATCGAGGCCCAGAGCCCCGACCTCTACAAGGTCGCCTTTGAGGTGCCGAGCGACACTGTCTTCGCCATTGCTGTCCCCAAATCGAACCCTGAGCTGCGCGACGCGATCGCGGTCGCCGTTGCGAAGATCATCGAGAACGGCAAATATCTCGAGGTCCTCGACAAGTGGCACCTCGCCACTCAGGGGCTCGACGAACTGACGATCAACCGCGAGCCTGCCAAGGTGCCCGGGACCTGATGTCTGTTCTGGATGAGCAGCCGGTATTGGGTTCCGGCCCGGCGATGGACGAGAAGCATCTCGTCTACGTAAAACCTCGCCGGTTCGGGGTGTGGATCAGCGGGGCTGTCCTCGCAATCGTGATCGGCCAGGCGCTATTCACGGTGGTGCGGGCACCTGCGCTGGACTGGCCGACGGTCGGGAAGTACATTCTCGATCCGAGGATCCTCGCCGGCGTCGGGAACACGTTGATCCTGACCGTCGCAGCAATCACGATCGCGATCGTGATTGGCGTGCTGCTCGCGGTGATGCGGAATTCGGCTAACCCCGTCTTTCGCATCGCCAGCGCGCTGTACGTCGCGATGTTCCGCTCGATACCGCTGCTTGTCCTAATTTTGCTGGTGTATTTCCTCGCGATCCTTGTCCCACGGATCGGTCTAGGGTTGCCCTTCCTCGATCCGTGGGTCTCGGTCGATACGAACGACGTGATCTCCCCGATGAGCGCCGCGATCCTCGCCCTCGGGCTGGGACAGGCTGCGTATACCTGCGAGATCATCCGAGGGGGGATCTTTGCAGTGGATCGCGGCCAGCGCGAAGCCGCGATGACCCTGGGGATGCGGCCCGCGATGGTCTTCTTCCGAATCGTGATGCCGCAGGCAATGCGGGTTGTCGTCCCTGGTCTGGGCAATGAGGCGATTGGGATGCTCAAGGCGACATCGCTCGTGCAGGTGATCGGCTTTACGGAGCTGCTGACGACCGCGCAGCGGATCTACGGGCAGAACTACGAAACCATTCCGCTGCTCGCGGTGGTCACGATCTGGTACGCGGTTCTCACCACGATTGGCACCGTGGGTCAAACGCAACTGGAGAAGAAGTTTGGGAAGGGCTTCGCATGAACGCGGATCGTCCCCTGGTGCGGATTCGCAACCTTTCCAAGTCGTTCGGCTCCAAACAAGTGCTCTACGACATCAACCTCGACGTTGGCGCGCGCGAGATCATTTCGATCGTCGGGCCGTCCGGGTCCGGAAAGAGCACCTTACTGCGGTGTATCAACCGGCTTGAAGAGCAAGAGCTAGGCGAAGTGTGGGTCGGTGACGATCTGATGGGGTTTGACGTTCGCGAAAACGAGGCCCGCAGACTGAGCCCGGCCGCGCTGGCGGTGCAACGTCGACACATCGGGATGGTGTTCCAACAGTTCCACCTCTTTCGTCAAATGACCGTCATGCAGAACATGATCGAGGGCCCGACTCGAGTTCTGAAGATGAGCCGCGCCGATGCTGAGCAGCGAGCCATCCGCATCCTCGAGAAGGTGGGTCTCGCATCTCGGACCGGTGCCTTCCCGAGCGAGCTCTCCGGGGGGGAGCAGCAGCGAATCGCCATCGGACGGTCGCTCGCGATGTCCCCCTCGATCCTGCTGTTCGACGAGCCCACGTCAGCGCTAGATCCGGAGCGTGTTGGCGAGGTGCTCGACGTGATTCGGGATCTCGCTGCAGAACGTGCAGCGGCGATCGTCATCGTTACACACGAACTCGACTTCGCCCGGGAGATCTCCAACCGCATCATCTTCATGGACAACGGAGCGATCGATCGGATAGTTGCCCCGGATGCGCTCCTCAACGAACCCACGGATACCCGCTTTGGGCGATTTCTCGGCCAGATGTATGCCAATCGGCGCCATCTCGATCTACCAAAGCCTGCGACCGAACCCACCGAAAAGAAGAAGAAGGAATAAGCGAATGACCATCGTTCTCGAATCCAGCCCTATCCGTCACCGACTCAGCCTGCGGAGCGGTTGGGAGCAGTACCGCAAGTCCGCAGAGTCGACTCTTGAAGGCCGGGTGATCGACCTCGAGATTCCGGGCGAGGGCGCGGTGCGCCTGGAGTTTACGGAGGGCGCGCTGGTCTGGAGCGTTACGGGCGACTACGAAGGGTCAGGTCGGGGCGAGTACGACCTCGCGGAGCGCCGTCCGGGGATCTTCTTCATTGATGTTGCTGACCTCCTGCAGGAGCGCAGCCTCTCGGTTCTGCTCGATGACAACACGGGTTCGGCGATGGTAGTCCACCACATGCTGTCATCGCGGTGGGGGTCGCTCAACATGACGCAGGTCACCTCGCCGGCGCGAATCGTCGGATCGGAGGCCCCCCTCTTCGAGCAGACGAGCGAACTGATCGGTCGTCGCGCGATCGTCTACTACGAGGACGACCACGCGATCGAGCACGTCTACATGAACCCGGGTCTGATCGCGTATCAGCTGCTGTCGGGGGTGAACGGAGTCGGTCATGGCGCAGGTCTGCGGGCGACCACGTGGAAGATCGGCGACGAGCTCTACTTCCTCACGTTTGTCGAGTCTCGGCCCGAGAGCGTGTGTTTGCTCATGGACTTCACAGGCGGCCGAAACGTCGGCAAACTCTTCGTTCGCGACGACTACGGACTGATCAACATGCCGGCCGGCGCGAAAATCGACACCTACGGGCCGACGATCGAGTACCCCGACGCGTTCGTGAATGACCCGGGTTTGGGTGAGTCTGACGCATCGGTGTGGACGCCCTGACCGGTCGGCCAGCTTCGGCTTGAGAAAGCACTGCCGGGCGGTCCGACTGCCCACGGAGCACACAGGCCGCCCGGCAGGCCACTTGTCCCGAGACGCGATCGCGCGCCTTCGTTTTTGATTTATAGTCCATCCAGTTGAGAGACAAACTAGAGAGCCGCGACCGCGCGGCGCTCCCACCAGCAAGCGATTCGATGAGGAGGCATACGGTGATGACAGACCTCGCGCACGACGGTAAGCGCGATACGGTGGCGCGGCTCGAGGACGTTTCGTTCGAGCTTCGCCACAAGCTGCTCGAACTCTGCGGGACGTACGAAGGCGCGGTACACATTGGGGGCGACCTCTCCGCGGCGGACATTCTGACTGTTCTCTTCCATTACGGGCTGCACGTCGACCCGGCGGACATCACCAATCCAGCGCGAGACCGATTCGTGCTCAGCAAAGGGCACGCGGCGGTCTGCATGTACATCGCCATGGCGATGCGAGGGTTTTTCAGCTATGAGGGCATCGTCCAAACCTACGGCCTGCTCGACAGCGCCTACGGGATGCATCCCTGCAAGGTGCAGTTGCCCGGGGTGGAATGTTCGACTGGTTCGCTTGGACATGGTCTGCCGATTGCCGTCGGGATGGCGCTGAGTGCCCGTGGTCGAGGCGAGACGCATCGCGTGGTCTGCCTGTTGGGTGATGGCGAGACAGGAGAGGGATCGGTCTGGGAAGCGGCGATGGCTGCACGCAGCAACGAACTGGGCAACCTGGTCGCCTTCGTCGATCGCAATCGTCAGCTCATGACGAGCTTCGCCGAGGAGCGCGTCGCATTCGAACCGTATCCCGACAAGTGGGCGGCCTTTGGGTGGGATGTGATCATGGTGGACGGTCACGACATGAGCCAGCTGGTCGGTGCAGTTGACGCGTTCCCGGCGACAGGCAGCGACCGACCCACTGTCGTCATCTGCGAGACCGTGAAAGGCAAGGGCGTTGACTTCATGGAACGTAATCTCGCCTGGCACGCCGGCTCGCTCGGAGCTGCCGATTTGGAGCGCGCGATCGCGGCCCTCGAATCGTCACGCGTGAGGGAGTCGGTCTAATGCCGGAGACATTTACGTTCGGTGAGATACTTTCGGCCCGCTCGGTGATTGGGTCTACCCTCGCGGAGCTGGGCGCGCAGTATCCCGAGTTGTGGGTACTGACACCCGACATCGGAGCGACCCTGGTCGAGTTTCGCGACACGTTTCCGGACCGGTTCCTAGACGTCGGTCTCGCCGAGCAGGTGTGCGTGGGGATCGCCTCGGGGCTCGCCTACGACGGCAACATCCCGGTGGTCTCGGGGATGCTCCCCTTCCTGAGCATGCGAGCTCTCGAGCAGGTGCGTAGTGACGTCTGCTACCCGAACCTCCCGGTCAAGATAATCGGGACGCATGGCGGCCTGGTCGGCAACGGTGGCTCGACCCACTACGCCGTCGAAGACCTCGCTCTGATGTGCGCCCTGACCAATATGACCGTCACCTCAATCGGCGACCCACTCATGGTGGGCGAGATCCTTCGCCAGTCGATGACGATGACGGGGCCGCTTTACATCCGTCTGGCCGTCGGGAAGAAGGACATGGTTCTCTACGGGCCCGGCGAACACAAGGTACGGATCGGCACCGGCATCGTCGCACGACCCGGAACCGACGCCACGATATTCACGCACGGGACCGTTGTCGCGCAGGCGCTTCAGGCAGCCAACGAGCTGGCGAAAGATGGCAGGGCGGTGCGCGTCATCGACATGTTCACGTTGAAGCCCATTGACGAGGAGCTGATTGTTCGATGCGCGCTGGAGACGGATGGTCGCTTCGTCGTCCTCGAGGATCATCTCGCATACGGCGGCCTCGCCTCTCGAATAGCCGACGTGCTCGCCGATAGGGGCGTTCGTCTAAACAGCTTCGAGCGCCTCGGAATACCGCAGGTCTATGCGGGATTCGGTGAAGACGAGCAATTGCGTGACAAGTACGGGTATGGGCTCGCAGCGACCATCGCGGCGACACGGCGTGCGATTGCAGCCGGGGCATGAAGACGCACGCGAGTCGCGGAGACGCAGCGTGAAGACAATCGCCGTCACCAAAATTGGCAATCTCAGGGACCCGGATCCGGAGACGCGAGGACGGGTCGGCATCGTCGACTTCCCGGCGCAACCGCTCGGCGAGGAGGACGTTCGGATCCGTGTCGCGTTCGCAGCCATCTGCGGGTCTGACCCGCACCTCGCCGAAGGCTTCTTCGGAACCGCGGTACCGATCGGCCTTGGCCACGAGATCTCGGGGGTCGTCGACGCACTAGGCGAGCGCGCACACCGAACCGGGCTCGCGGTCGGCGACCGGGTCGCGGGCAATTTCGTGCGCTTCTGCGGAACCTGCCTCCCCTGCCGGGAGGGTCGGCAGCAGTTCTGCGAGTACCTCCAGGACTACAACCGCCCGGGAATGTCCGAATTCGTGACCTGGCATGAGTCGCAGGTCTATCGGCTGCCCGACAGCGTTTCGCTGCTCATGGGGTGCCTGCTTGAACCGACATCTGTCGCAGTGCGGATCGTCGACAAGGCGCATCTCGAGGTGGGCCAGCGCGTCGCAGTCTGCGGGGGCGGTCCGATTGGGCAGCTCGTCGTGCAGCTCATGCGACGGCATGGGGCTACTTCGCTCACGATGATCGAGCCGATCGCGAGCAGGCGGGCGATGGCCCAACGACACGGCGCCGAGCACGTCATCGATCCGTTGGCACAAGACGCAGTGGCGATCGCGCAGGAGATCACCCTCGGCAGGGGTTTCGATGTCGTTGTCGACGCATCCGGTTCGACCCGCGCTGTGAGCGGTCTTCTCGACCTCGCCGCGAGGGGTGGGACGGTCATCTACGGCGCAATGTATCCAGAGGACTTCGAAATGCCGCTCAATCTTTCCGACCGTCTCTACCTGCAGGAGCTCACTCTCACCGGCGTCTTCATCTCCCCTTATGCATTTCCGCGGGCCCTCCAACTGCTTCCCCAACTCGACGTCGAGGAGCTGACGGCGACGGTCTTTCCCTTTTGGGAGGCAGTCGACGCCTTCGACGCGCATCTCAGCGGGCAACATCCCAAAGTCATCATCCACTGCTATCAGACGGAAGAGGCGGCGACCTTCACCTGAACAGGTCATTGCCCGTCAATTCGACTAATAACTCAGAAGAGGAGACCACATGCGGCTCGACGGAAAGGTCGCGCTCATCACCGGCGGCGCCAGCGGCATCGGCCGGGCGACAGTTCACAAATTCGTGAGAGAGGGTGCCCGCGTTGCCGTCGCGGACCGGGACATCGCGCGTGCTGAGGCGGTGGTCGCGGAGGTCGAAGCGGCAGGTTTCCCGGGCGCTGCGATCGTGGTCGGTGTAGATGTGTCGGTCTTTGAAGACGTGGAGGCCGCTGTCGCAAGCACCGTGGGCGCCTTTGGTCGCCTCGATGTGATGTTCAACAACGCCGGGATTGCCGGTGGACGAGCGATCCTCGACCACGACCCGACAGTGGACTACGTGCCGATGATCCGCGTTGATCAAGACGGCGTCTACTTCGGCATCCTCGCTGCCGCTCGTCAGTTCGTGAAGCAGGGCACGCCTGGCGTCATTGTCAACACGTCATCGATCTATGGCGAACAGGCAGCGGAGCTTGCCTTCACCTACAGCGCGGCCAAAGCCGCGGTGATCTCGTTCACCCGGTCGGCAGCCTACGAACTCGCCGAGCATGGGATCAGGGTGGTTGCGATCACTCCGGGTCGGGTGGGAACGCCGATCCTCGAGCGGCTGGGTGACGTGCTCAAGGCGACGTTCGCCGCTGAGCAACTCCGTAATGCTCTAACCGCGCCCGAGGAGATCGCAGATGTCGTCGCGTTTCTCGCGTCCGACGAAGCCAACGCGATCAACGGCACGGTGATCCACGTTGATGACGGCTACTCAGTATTCAAACAGCGTCTCGTGCTACCCGTCTTCTGACGGGCGCGTTGCGGGTACTACCCGAAGGCCTCGACGATCGGGCGGAACTTCAGCGTCGTCTCGGCGAGTTCCCGCGCAGGAACCGAGTCGGCCACAATCCCTGCACCGG
>JBDTNW010000028.1:0-9907 GCA_039933575.1 Pseudolysinimonas sp.
CCCGCTTCGCCGGCCCGAACCTGATCATCGGCAACACCATCATCCTCAAGCACGCCTCGCAATGTCCCGAGTCGGCAGCAGCCATGGAGAAGCTCTTCCTCGACGCTGGCTTCCCGGAGGGCGCGTATGTGAACGTGTACGCGTCGAGCAGCCAGATCGAGTCGGTGATTGCCGACCCGCGCGTGCAGGGGGTTTCGCTCACGGGCTCGGAGGCCGCAGGCGCGGCAGTCGCCGAGATCGCGGGCCGCCACCTCAAGAAGGTTGTTCTCGAGCTCGGGGGGTCGGACCCCTTCATCCTGCTCAGCACCGACGATCTGGATGGTGCGGTCGAGGCAGCGGTTGGCGCACGTCTCGACAACAGCGGTCAGTCCTGCAACGGCGCCAAGCGCTTCATCATCATCGACTCGCTGTATGACGACTTCTTGGCCAAGTTCACGGCGGCCCTGACCTCCGCGCCGCCCGCAGACCCAACTTTGAGCGACACGGTTCTCGGGCCGTTGTCATCGCTCGCGGCGGCCGAGGGGCTGCAGGCGCAGCTCGATCGTGCAGTAGCGCAGGGTGCTCGGCTGGTCGCGGGAGGCACGCGTGACGGTGCTTTCTTCCCAGCCGCTGTGCTCGCCGATGTCACGCCCGCGATGGATGCCTACCACGAGGAGTTTTTCGGCCCCGTCGCAGCCGTCTACAAGGTGTCGAGCGAAGCCGAGGCGGTCACGCTCGCCAACGACACGCCGTTCGGTCTCGGCTCCTACCTCTACACGACCGACAGCGAGCAAGCGCTGCGGGTTGCCGACCAGATCGACGCTGGCATGGTCTGGATCAACATTGTGCTCGCCGACGGCGCGGAGTTGCCCTTCGGTGGAGTGAAGCGCTCGGGTTCGGGCCGCGAGCTCGGCAGGTCGGGAGCCGAGGAGTTCGTGAACAAGAAGCTCATTCGAGTCGGCGCCTGAGTGGTCCTCTCCCATGAAGCCAGGCTTGCGCCTCTCGGGAGCCCCTCTAAAGCCCCGGGCCGAGCCGTCAGGCGACCCTGCGGATCGGCAGGAAGCCACGGACCGAAGTCCTGGCGGTAATTCTTCGCGATTCGGGTCCTACGAGGTGAGTTTCGTGATCGTCGCGGCGACGCGACGCTGACGGGTCTCGTCGGCCTTGGCCTCCGTGATCGACCGCGCGTGCTCCTTGCGGTACGAGTAAGCCAGCTTGTCCCAGGCCGCGGCGGCAGCCGGATTCGCGGTGAGCGCCACGGCGAGATCTTCGGGCACCTCGACCTCGCGCGGCACCGTGTCGTGCTCAAGCGTCACTTCGATCTCGTCCCCGCCGGTGCGTCCCGTCGCGGCACGCGTCTCGGAGTTGAACCCGATCAGAAACTTGCCACCCATCGACGAAATCGTCGTGCGGTAGCTGTACCCGCCGTCGATCGTGACCTTCACCGGTACCCGCTTGCCGGCGCCGAACGACGCAACCACCTCATCCGGAACCACGATTCCGACGTTGTTGCCGGTCTGATGGAGCGTCGTGCGAAAAACGGGCATCAGGACTCCTGAAGGAAGAAACGGACGGTGGATCTAACCGGCGAATCGAGTGAGGAAGTCGCGGGTGCGAGCCACCTTGGGGGCGGCGAAGAGTTCGTGGGCTGGACCCTGTTCGACGATGACTCCGCCGTCGAGAAACAGCACCCGGTGCGCGACATCCCGCGCGAAGGCCATCTCGTGCGTTGCCATCAGAATCGTGGTGCCCTCGGATGCCAGCTCGCGCACCAGCGCGAGAACGTCACCCACGAGTTCCGGGTCGAGGGCGCTCGTGATTTCGTCGAGAAGAAGCACCTCGGGATCCGCGAGCAGCGCGCGCACGATCGCCGCCCGTTGCTGCTGCCCGCCGGAGAGGCGATCGGGGTGCACGTTGGCGAAGTCTGCGAGTCCGATGCGGGTCAGCAGTGCCATCCCGCGGTCCTCGGCCTCGGTGCGCGGAGCGCCGTGCACTTTGCGGGCCGCGAGGGTCACGTTGTCGAGCACGGAGAGGTGCGGAAAGAGGTTGAACTGCTGAAAGACCACGCCGAAGCGGGCGCGTACCCGGTCGACGTCGACGCGGGGGTCACTGATGTCGTCGAACTGCCCCACACCCGCGCCGGCTCCCGATCGGCTGCGCATCAGGATGCGGCCGTCGTCGATTTGCTCGAGCAAGTTGAGGCAGCGCAGCAGAGTCGACTTGCCCGAACCGCTCGGGCCGATCAGCGCGACGACTTCGTGCTCGGCCAGATCGAGCGAGATCCCGCGGAGCACCGGGGTGGTGTCGAACGACTTGTGCAGGTTTTCGGCTCGCAGAATCGTTTCACCGGGCGCGGTCATACGATCGCCCCGATCTGCTCGCGGCGTCGCAGCCGAGCCGAATACCAGTCCGTGAAGCGGATCGATGGAATGGCGAGCAGCACGAAAAGGACCGCAGCGACGACGTACGGGGTGAAGTCGGCGAACTTCGCCGTCTCGATCTGCGCGGCGCGGACGGCATCCACAGCTCCCAGTACCGAAACGAGGCCGACGTCCTTCTGCATCGAGACGAAGTCGTTCATCAGCGCGGGTGCCTGGCGGCGGATCGCCTGCGGCAGCACGACAAGACGCAGGGTCTTCGCGTGCGAGAGGCCGAGGGCTCGGGCTGCGAGACGCTGAGAGGGATGAACGCCCTCGATGCCCGCCCGAAGTACTTCGGCGACATAGGCGGAGTAGGTCAGCACCAGGGCCACCGTGCCGAGCAACTCGGTCGAGATGCGCTGCTGCACGAGACCGGGGATGCCGAAGCCCACCAGGTACAACACGATGATCAGCGGCATCCCGCGGAAGAGGTCGGTGTATCCCGCAGCGAGGGCGCGCAGCGGAAAGAACACCGCGCCACGAAGGGTGCGTAGGAAGGCGATGAAGGTTCCCAGCACCGCAACGCCCACGACGGCAAACGCCAAGATGCGCAGGTTCGTCACGAACCCGGTCCCGACCCGGGGGAGTGCGGCGAGGGCGGTCTGCGGGTCGAAGAAACTCGCCTGCACACGGGCCCAGCCGGGCGTGTTGATGACCGTCAGCCAGACGACGATCGCGAACACGACAGTGCTCACCGCGCCGATCACAATCGAGCGGGTGCTCTGCCGACGACGGAAGGCCCGCCGTTCGAGTTCGATCGAACTCGGCGGCGGGCCTTCCGGTACTCGGGTCACGCGGTCGACGCTACTTCAGTTCAGCGACGCCCTGATCAGACCCGAGCCACTTGGCGACGAGTTTGTCGAGCGAGCCATCGGCACGAAGCGCATCGACGGCGGCCGTGACCTTCGCGGTCAGCGGGCTGTCCTTCGCGAGCACAAGACCCCACTCGTCGGTCTGGCCCTCAACCGACGGCAGTGAGCCGACGATGACGCCCGCGTCGAGTTCGACACCCGTGATGTAGAAAGCGGTCGGAACGTCGACGACGATCGCATCCACCTGACCGTTCACGAGCGCGAGCTTCGCGTCGTCGTTTGAGTTGAACACCTGGGCACCGGCGGTCGGAGCGATGATCTTCTCGACTGCCGTGAGGCTCGTGGTACCGGTCGCGGCGCCGATCAGAAGGCCCTTCAGTCCGGCGATCGACGTGACGCCGTCGGCGGCCGATCCGGCGGTCGTGATGACAGCCTGCCCGGCGGCGTAGTACTCCGAGGAGAAGTCGATGTTCGCGGCACGGTCATCGCTGATCGAGACCTGCTGGAGGTTGATGTCGTACGCCTTCGGGCCGGGCGCGATCGCGTCGTCGAAGGTCGAGCGGACCCAGACCACGTCTGCAGCATTGAAGCCGAGCTGCGCCGCGACCGCGTAGGCGACCGCGGATTCGAAGCCGTCGCCCGAGGTCGGGTCGTCATCGATCACGTAGGGGTAATAGGCCGGGTCGCCCGTGGCGAAGGTGATCTTGCCCGGCGTGACGTAGCCGGCGTCGGCGTTGGTCGCGGCAGGAGTGGCGGTCTGGCATGCGGCGAGGCCGATTGCGAGAGCCGCGACGCCGGCGAGAGCCGCCAAGCGCGGGAGGGTGCGGGACATGAAGTGCCTCCAGGAGGGTGGGGCCGCGGCGATCTGCGGCGGGTTTGCTGTAACCCCATTCTGTCGGGTTGCGCTCTCAGCGCGCGGTCAGGTGTCGAATCGTGACGCGATTACGCTGGGACCAATGAGAGCGATCGTGCGCAGTCCGATCGCCCTCTGGGCCGGTTTTGTGCTCGCCCACCTCTGGCTCGGGTTCCTGGCCCTCTACGCGCCCGGGCAGCCGATCGGCGACGTCACGAGCGTCTACAAGTTCTGGATGGAATACGGCTTCGAAGGTCGCGGCTGGGTCGGCATCGACACCGTCTGGGTTTACCCGATTGTCGCCATCGTGCCGATGCTGGCCGCCTACGCCCTCGGGTCGACCCTGTACGCGAGCACCTGGTTGAGTCTCGTGATGATCATCGATGCGGCAGCGTTTGCCGTGGTGGTCTCGATGGGTCGCCGCGTCGAGCGCAGCCACATCGGCTGGTGGTGGATCGTCTTTCTGGTCGCGCTGGGACCTATTGCGATCGGACGCATCGACTCGTTCACAGTACCGATTGCCATCATCGGGATGCTCGTTCTGGTCACCCGTCCGGTGCTCGCCGGGGTGCTCCTCACCGTCGCTGCGTGGATCAAGGTTTGGCCCGCCGCGATCGTTGCCGCCGTTGTCGTCGCGGGGCGTGAGCGCGCCCGAATCATCATCGGCGCGGCCGCGATCACTGTGGTCATCGTGATCGTCGACCTGGCGCTCGGCGGCGGCGGAACGATCTTCAGCTTCTTCTCCGAGCAGACCGGACGTGGCCTTCAGATCGAGTCGGTGATCGCTACGCCGTGGATGTGGGATGCCACCCTCGGCGCCGGACACACCCAGATCTACTACGACTTCGACATCCTCACCTTCCAGTTGCGGGGCGGAGACGTGGTCGCAGTAGCCGCCGCGGCGACCCCAATGTTGGCGATCGCGGCGATCGTGCTGCTGGGCCTTGGTCTGCTCGCGACGCGGCGTGGTCGCACACCGACTGAGGTGCTGCCGCCGCTCGTTCTCGCGCTGACCGTCGCCCTCATCATCTTCAACAAGGTCGGATCGCCGCAGTTCGTGACCTGGCTCGCCGTACCGATCGTGTTCGGACTGATGACCTCAGCGGCCGGGGGTGGGCGCTCGTTCCGGGTTCCCGCGGCGCTCGCGCTCGTCATCGCGGGGCTCACCCAGGCGTTCTACCCGTACCTGTACTACGAACTGCTTGCGGCGAACTTGCCGATGGTGCTCGTCTTGACGGCGCGCAACATCCTGTACGTCGCACTGTTCGTCTGGGCGGTCGTGGCGCTCGTCGCGGTGATTCGCCGCCCGGCCGACCTCCTCGATAGTCGCACCGGGGATCACCTCGACGACTCCTTCGAGCGCGTCACAGCGAGCCCCCGCACGCCCGAATAAACTGGACGGGCTCGGCGTCGAGCTCCAGCCTCGATTCGATCGGCACTACCCGTGAATACTCTGTCGCCGGCGCGCGTGCGCCTCGCGTTGCTCGCGCTTGCCCTCGGCGGTTTCGGCATCGGGTCGACTGAGTTCGTCGCGTCGGGCCTCTTGCCGCAGATCGCAGCCGACCTCTTTCCGGCAGTGGACTCCGTCGATCATGCTCAAGCGATTGCCCAGTCGGGCTGGATGATCACCGCCTACGCCGCCGGTGTTGTGGTGGGTGCCCCGACCATCGCGGTGTTCGCCGCCCGGATGCCGCGGCGCGGGCTGCTCGTCGCGCTGGTTGCCGCGTTCATCCTGGGGTCGATCGCCTCTGCCGTCGCCCCAGACTTTCCAACCCTCGTCGCAGCACGGTTCCTGGCCGCGCTGCCACACGGCGCCTACTTCGGGATCGCCTCACTCGTGGCAGGTTCCCTGATGGGTCCCGGCAAGCAGGGACGAGGGATCTCGATCGTGCTCACCGGACTCACGATTGCGAACGTGATCGGCGTGCCTGCGATTACCTTCCTCGGACAGCAGGCGGGATGGCGCGTCGCGTATGTTGCCGTCGCCGCGGTCTTCGCACTCGCACTCGTGGCGATTCTGTTCGCCGTGCCGGGAAGCCCCGGCGACCCGGGCGCGACGGTCAAGCGTGAACTCGGCGGGTTCCGTCGTGGTGAGGTATGGCTCGCCCTATTGACCGGGGTGGTGGGGTTCGGTGGCTTGTTCGCCGTGCAGAGCTACATCGCCCCGATGACTACTCAACTGACGCAGCTACCTGCCGTGATCGTGCCCGTTGTGCTCGTCGTCTTCGGGGTGGGGATGACGATCGGAAACTGGCTCGGCGGCCCGCTCGCCGACCGGCATGCGGTTCGAGCGATCGTGCTCAGTTTCATCGGATCGGCGGCGTCTTTCGTCGTGCTGATCGCCGTCGCGTCGACGCCGGTCGGGCTCTTCGTCGGAATCTTCCTGATGGCGGTCGCGTCATCGGTGCTCGCGGTCGCCATCCAGACCCGGTTGCTCGAGGTCGCGCGCGAGAGTCAGACTCTCGCCGCAGCCGTCAACCATTCGGGACTCAACCTCGGCAACAGCCTGGGTGCGGTGCTGGGTGGTCTGGTCATCGCGGGAGGCTACGGGTACGCCTCGACGGCGTGGGTTGGCCTTCTGCTCTGCGTGCCCGGCGTCGCGCTTGCTCTGCTCGGCGCCCTCATCACCCGACGTGCGTCAGACCGAGCACCAGTGGATCAGAACGAGCCGGCAGGCGCATCCTGAATCAAGATGCCGTCCTGGATGGCACGTCGACGTAGCCCCACCTTGGTGCCGACATCGATGCCCGCAACTCGGTACTTCTCGCGGATGCGCTTGAGATAGCTCTTCGCGGTCTCTTCAGAAATTCCGAGCTGATAGGCGACTGCCTTGACTGGTTCGCCACCACCATACAGAGCCATCACGCGCCGTTCTTGCGCGGAAAGTTTCGGGGCACCGCCGATGTCGGCAGCGTTGATCGCGAGGTCGAGTTCGGCCGAGATGAAACTCTCGCCCTTCGCGGCGGCGCGGATTGCCTCAACGATCATCTCGGTGTTCTCGCTCTTCACGAGATAGCCGAGTGCGCCGGCGGCGAGGGCCTCGCGGACGACATTGGGCTCAGAGTAGGTGCTCATCAAAACCGTGCGCACGCCAGTGGTCTTCAGGGTCGAGATCTTCAACGCGACCGGCAGGTTGTCTTTGAGGTCGAGGTCGAGCAGAACGACGTCAACCGGGAACTCCGGGTGAGTCAGCAACTCGGGCCAGGTCGGCACCGCGGCGACCATGTCGATGTCGTCGGCGGCGCTTCGGATCCACTCCGTCAGGGCGCCCAGGATCATGCGGTGGTCGTCAACGAGGGCGACGCGGATGCGGTTGTCCACGGTCTTCCTTTCGGTCAGGGACTACGGGGTGCGGTCAGAGGTCGGCAGGGTTGTCGACGATGCAGTCGATATCGACCCGCAGGCTCGCGTCCTGAGTTGAGTCAGAGTAGCGCCCGATGCGCCCGATGGCGTCCCAGACACCCGAGTCGACCCGATTTCGTGGAACCCCGGTCGAGGTCATGGTGACCGGGATCGAGATCTTGTGCTCGGGCACGTTCGGGGTACCCGGCAGCACCGGCCCGATCTGGATGTTGAGGGTGCGGCTCGTGCTGCGGCGACGGCTGGCAGCGGAGGGCACGTCGGCCACGAGCAGCCACGCAGCACTCAGGAGACCGTCGCGCTGGGTCGCGTCGAGCAGACCGGCGAGGCTCGACTTATCGGAAAGGGTCACCGACTTGCCCAACTGTTCCGACTCGCTGATGGCGTGATACAGCCAGGTTTCGCGCCTGCCCTCAATGAGGTGCAGCCGCAACTCGGTCGCCAACTGTGCTGCCACGGAGGCGTTCTTGGGGGTGAGGGGCAGGTTCGTCTTTTTGTTGGCGACAGCGTCGAGCAGCTCTTCAGCCGCGAGGTCGAGGCGTGCCAGTTCTTCGGAAGCGAGCATCCCGACCGCAAAGCGCGGCGCCGACACGGTGCTTTGAACCAGCACCCGGTCGAGTTCGATCTGCACCATGCGCCGGAAACCTTCGATGATGATCACGCCGATGATCGGCGGCAGCACGGCCCCGGCGATTGCGGTGACTTGGGTCGAGAGCCAGGCGGAGTCGGATGCCTCGGCACCGAGGGGGGCATCGAGGAAGATCACAACGGCGAGCCCGACGCCGAGTACGGCGGATGCCGTGAGGATCTCGACCGAACCGCGGAGGGCAACCAGCACGAGCAACGCCATCCCGGCGGTGAGCGCGGCTGTTGCGTATCGACCGATGTCGTGCAGGTTCCAGACGGCGACCACGTCGAGGGTAATCGCGGTGGCGATGCCGGCCAAGAAGAGGCCGAACATCCAGTCGGGAAGGCGATCGCCGCTCACGCGCGACATGACGATGGCTCCGGTCAACACGGCGGCGAGCACGATCCAGGCCGCGAGGGCGGCGAGCGGCTGGGGGTAGGCGCCCCATTGCGATGCGAACCAGATCGCCCCGTAGACAGCCCGGAGACCGACGATGATCGCCGCACCGAGACCCAGGAATGCGGTGCCGAGGCTCGCTCGATGGGTACTCGCGGCACGACCGAGGCGCCGGGCGGTGCTGGTCATCGCGCGGCGGGCGTTGCCGACGACGACGCCGAGAGTGTTCTCCTCGGGCCGCGAGAAAGTGATGGTGTCTTTGTTCATGCCCGTGGTACCTCGAGCGCGACGGTGGTGCCCGAACCCGGCGACGAGAACAGCCGCGCGTTGCCGCCGACTTCGCGCAAACGTCCAACGACTGACTCGGCGAACCCAAGTTTGGTGGCCTCGATGTCGGCGATATCGAACCCCACCCCGGCGTCGGTGACCAGCGCACGCACCATCGTGGCGTCGTCGGTGATCGTGACGTGCGCCTCGGTGACTCCGGAGTGACGTCGCACATTCTCGAGGCATTCCGCCAACGCCAGCAGGAACGCGTCGAGCACGTCGCTGGGCAGGAGGACCTGCCCGGTGCCGTGCCACGAAACTTTGAGGCCCATCCGTCCGAACCGCTGTTTGACCGACTCGAGGGTCGTGCCTAAGACGGTGTCGTCGGGGTTGGGGTTCGGCGTCGGCGAACCCTCTGCAAGCCCGCCGTCCTCGGGCTGCGGGATCGGAACCGTGCCGAGCCGTAGCTGCCGCAGCAGTTTCGCGTCGTCGGCTGCCTGTTGGCGCATGGCGTCGGGTTTGACACCGACCCCCGAGTGCGCGAGCAGTGTGAGGCTGGCAAGCACTGTGTCGTGCAGGAGGCGAGCTCCTTGGCGCCGCTGAGCTTCGAGTTCGCTGGCTTGACGTTCGGCCCGGTGGGCGCGCCCGATGCTCGCGATGCGTTTGGCGACCTGCGGAACGCCCGCGCTGATCCACACCGTGATGAGGGCGGCGAGCCCCCAGCCGACGAGCACAGTTCCGGCGCTGCGCAGGGCTTGTGCGGGGGTGGAGATTTCGGAGACAACGACCGTCACGACGGTGGCGATCCCGCCCAGGGTGAGAAGGGCGATTCGAGCTGGACTCGTGGTCAGGACGAGTGCCACCGAAGCGAGCGATGCGGCGCCGAGGTTGAGGAGTGCGAGCCCGGCGGCGGGGCCGGGGGGACCGTCGAGCAGGGCGACGACCAGCACGATCCCGTTTCCACTGACGAGTGCGACCAAGGGCCACCAGATCGACCGGCTCAAGCCAATCGCGACCTGAGCTGCCACGACGAGGACGTAGAGCGGGATCCCGAGCAGGAGCACCCTGAACGACACCGCGCCAGGAAGTGCGAAACACAGCGCGGAGACAGCGGTGAACGTGAGACCGTACGCGCGGGCGCTGCGCTGGAGCAGCCGGTCACGCTCCTTGCTGATCAAATCCATGCTGAACG
>JBDTNW010000029.1:0-9883 GCA_039933575.1 Pseudolysinimonas sp.
CTTCTCGCGGCGGTGCGGGCGAGTCTGGAGAACGTCGTGCGCCACTCGGGGGCCACGACTGCTGAGGTCGAGGTGATCGCCGAGGCGGGGTCAGTGACCGTGATGGTGACCGACCGCGGCTCTGGCTTCGACCTGGGTTCTGTCGCAGGCGATCGGCTCGGGCTGCGCGCGTCGGTGGTCGAGAGGATGGCTGCAGTAGGGGGTATGGCAAAGATCTGGTCTGCGCCGGGCGAGGGAACCTCCGTTGTGATCTCCGCGCCGGCGAGCCCGGAGTTTCTCCCGTGACCCCGCGCACGTTCGACCGACGTCTCTTGCGCCTTTCAGCCCAGCAGGCCGACCCCCTGAGCTGGTTCACCGGGCCGTGGGTGCCGCTCGTGTTTGGCGCGCTCAACTTGCTCTACGGCGGCACCTTCGCTGTCATCAGTTGGACGACGGGTCGCAACGCCGTTCTGCAGGTGATTGGTGTCCTCCTCTGCACCGGTGCATGTGCGCTTATCCACTTTCTCACCCGCCCGATGCGCGCCCGACTTGGGTGGAGCGGGGCGATCATCGCCGTCACGATGGGCACGATCGGGTTCGGTTTCTCGGCCGTCGGGTACTCCCATGCCCCTCTGGCGATCGAATTGTGGTGGGCGCCGATTGGGCTGGCGTTGGTCATCGCGAGCCTCGGACCCTACCTACCGGTTCGCGCCCTCCTGCTGATCGGGTGCGCGGTCGTCGTGGTCACCGTGCCGTTCGCATACCTTCAGATGCGTCCCGAGATCACCGAGTGGGGTCCGGTCAGCACGGCCGTTATTATCGCCTCAGCCCTGGTCTATGGGATCGTCGCGACGGCGGCATTCGGGGTCGCGGTCGTGGGCCGAACCCTGCCGCTCATCGAGAAGCGCACGCAAAGTCTGTTGTCGCTCGACGTGCCGCACAGCGCTCACGGCGAGGCGCTTGAGCGGGAGAGGCTCGCCGGACTGATTTCTCGGGCGGGCCCCTTCATCGAAGGTCTCGCGCGGAGCGGCGTTGTCACGCCCGCCGACCGCACCCTTGCCGGCCAACTCGCGCGACGGCTGCGCGATGATCTGGTCACCCAGTCCAACCTCAGTTGGCTTGACTCGGTGGCACACGACCGGCTGGTAGTTGTTGACCCCGATCGCCAGGCGGGCCGGATGCGTTCCACTCAGCGCACGGCCCTACGCGCGTTTCTGCGCGCCATCCTTGACGCGCCAGGAACGGATGCTGGCTCGCTGCTGGTGGAACTGCGGGCCCAACCCGACGGCTCGACAGCGGTTGGGGTCAGCCTCGACATCGAACTCCCGGAAGGTCGGCGCGTCATGCACCTAGCGCCCTACTACCTGGCCCTTCGAGGCAGCGTCGACGACTTGGCCTGGAGCGACGACAAGTTTCTGCGGCTGACCTTCAACCTGCCGGCAGCCGACCAAACCGACTCGTAGGTCGCGTCGGGCCAGTCGCGTTGGGCCAGTCGCGTTGGGCCAGTCGCGTCGGGCTGACTCCTACTTCGAGCTGATGCTGTGGCCCGCGCTGCCGAGCTGGTGGGTCGCTTCGACCACCCGTGCCGCCATCGACGCCTCGGCGAGCTTGCCCCAGGATCGCGGGTCGTAGATCTTCTTGTTGCCGACCCCGCCGTCGACGTGGAGCACGCCGTCGTAGTTCTTGAACATCGTGTCGGCGATCGAGCGGGTGAACGCGTACTGGGTGTCGGTGTCGATGTTCATCTTGATGACGCCGTACGAGACTGCGTCGGCGATGTCCTGGTCGGACGAGCCCGACCCGCCGTGAAAGACCAGGTCGAGCGGCTTGGGCCCCGTTCCGTACTTCGCTTCGAGACCTTTCTGGATCTCGTCGAGCAGTTCGGGCTTGAGTTTGACGTTGCCCGGGGCGTAGACGCCGTGCACGTTGCCGAACGTCAGCGCGGCCATGTACCGACCCTGGGGGTAGCCCGCGGGGCCGCCGAGGCCGAGTGCCTCGACGAGCGCGATCGCGTCATCCAGCGTCGTGTACAGGTGTTCGTTAATCTCGTGGCTGACGCCA
The DNA here is from genome assembly GCA_039933575.1 of Pseudolysinimonas sp. GTDB lineage: Bacteria > Actinomycetota > Actinomycetes > Actinomycetales > Microbacteriaceae > Pseudolysinimonas_A. Next base: position 2,041 of record JBDTNW010000029.1, read on the forward strand.
TCCTCTTCGCCGCCGACGACGCCGATCTCGACCTCGAGGACGGCGTGGATCGCCTTGAGTCGAGGCAGCAGTTCTTTCGCGATTTCGAGATTCTCGGCCAGCGGAACCGCTGAGCCGTCCCACATGTGGGACTGGAAGATCGGGTTGCCGCCGGCCTTCACGGCCGCTTCGGAGGCTGCGATGAGGGGTTCGACGAATCCGGGCAGCGCATCTTTCGCGCAGTGGTCGGTGTGCAACGCGACCGTGACGGGATAGTTCTTAGCGACCTCGGTCACGAAGGCGGCGAATGCGAGGGCGCCCGAGGCGCGAGCCTTGACGCTCTGGCCGGCGAAGTAGTCGGCACCACCGGTGGTGACCTGGATGATGCCGTCAGAACCCGCCTCGCTAAGGCCTTGCAGCACGGCGTTGATCGTTGCCGATGACGAGACGTTGACGGCCGGGAAAGCGAATCCTGACTTCTTGGCGGTGTCGAGCATCTGCGCGTACTGGTCGGGAGTTGCGATAGGCATACGGCCAGCTTAGGAGGTCCCCCACACACAGCGGCTTGGGTCGAAACGGGCGGAGACGCCGAGTCGTGTCACGAGCGTCGGCGCCCTACGCAACAATCAGACAAAGGGTTGAGAGGGTACAGATGGCCAGATCCGATGCGTTCGTCGGCAAGGTGGAAGATCGCCGAGTGGCGGTTAACGCGTTGCTGGATCCAGGGACTCGGTCCGAACTCGGGCAGTTCATGACACCGGCATCAGTCGCTAGCGTGATGGCTGCGTGCATCTCGATTGATCGAGAAGATCTCAAGCTTCTTGATCCGGGAGCGGGAGTCGGATCACTGACGGCCGCAGTCGTGGCCCGAATCATCGATTCCGAAATACGACCGTCGACGGTCACCTTGACCGCCTATGAAATCGACCCATTCATGAGGCAGTGGTTGGCTGCGACGTTGGCCGACTGTACCCAGGCATTGGTCGAGATCGGGGTCCAAGTGTCGACGTCTCTCATAGCCGAGGACTTCGTTCAGGCAAGCCTCCGCTCCGATGCCCGCGGCACTTTCACGAGCGCGATCTTGAACCCTCCCTTTATGAAGATGGCGGCGCGCGGGGCGACCGCTGATCGTCTGCGCTCGCGGGGTTGGAGCGCAGCGAACCTCTACACCGCTTTCTGGTCCGCAGCCATTGCGCAAGTGGAGCCCGGGGGCGACATCGTCGCGGTCACTCCGAGGTCGTACTGCAACGGCACTTATTTTGCTGGGTTTCGCCGCTTCCTCCTTCGCGAATCTGCACTTCGCTGCATTCATGTGTTCGATGCCCGAGACAAGGCATTTTCAGAGGACGGCGTCTTGCAAGAGACCGTCATTACTCACTCGATAAGAGGAGTGCAGGCCACGCCAGTCGAGCTGTCCGTCTCGCACCGCCCTGGGGCACCCGTGCGGAGGCGTACGGCAATGGCCACTGAAGTCGTGCTCGTTGATGATCCTGCGGCGTTCGTGCGTCTGCCAATAGACGAGAGGGATGACGCCGCCCGGAGTTGGATGTCCAACCTAGGCCATTCGTTGACGGACTTGGGGGTAAGTGTGTCGACGGGACGCGTTGTCGACTTTCGGGCTCGGGAACATCTTCGTGACCGATACTCGGCGGGCCTCATCCCGCTGCTGTATCCAACGCATATGACGGACGGGGCTGTGACTTGGCCGAAGTCGGGCAGGAAGCCCAACGCCCTGGATCCGTCTGGCGCCGAAAACTTGTTGACGTCGGAGGGCCACTACACGATTGTCAAACGCTTCTCCGCAAAAGAAGAGCGCCGTCGCGTAGTCGCGTCGTACTATGACGGATCGTTGGGTCGACCAGCGGGAGATGGCGGCCCACGTGTCATTGCCCTAGAAAATCACTTGAACTTCTTTCACATGAAGGGGCAGCCCCTTCCCGACTGGATGGCCCGCGGCTTGACGATGTTCCTGAACTCCTCGATGGTCGACGCATACTTCCGCGAATTCAACGGTCATACCCAGGTGAACGCAGGCGATCTGCGAAGTCTTCGTTATCCCGGTCCCGCCCAACTTCGAACCCTGAGTGACGCGTGGGGACGTGGGCTCTCCCAAGCGGAGATCGACGCCGCAATTGACTCCGTCTAAGGACGCGAATAGAGCGTGGGAAACCCCTCGAGATGCATCGACTTGAGGTCCCGCGCGAAATCACCCTCGAGATAGGCCGGGAACTCCGAGAAAGGTCGAAATGCGACGGTCTTGAAGTAGGCCGCATCGCGTGTCTCCCGTGGGCGGCGGCGCACAGCCTCCAAGTTCGGCAGCAGGTCCCACGGGCGTGCGAACCAAAGTCCGACACCTTCGTACCGTTCCGTTGGCGCGTGCGCACGACCGATCACTTGTGCGTGAATCAAGAAGACCGGCGCAGCGAGAGCGACGGCCGCCGCGGTGATGTCGTCGCAGTCCGTCGTATCGAGCTGAAATTGTCCCATTGCGTTACCGATACCGCCGCCAGGCAAAGCGCTCCGACCACTTTTCAACTCCAGCCCGAGCACAATTTCGCCAGAGGCCTGGGAGGCAATGAAGTCGGCCGTTGCAACGCGATTGGGGTCTGATCGCCTTCCCCTCGGCTGCAAAATAATGGGGTCGGCCTCGGTGAGAATCAGGTCGAGTCGATGCTCGAAGACGGAGGCCCACGTCGACTTGACGAACTTCGCCGAGGCCAGGCCGCGGCCAATAGATCGGACTACTCGATCGCAGGTCCCGCAGAGGAGCCACTGTGCTAGGCGAAGGTCTAGGTTTTCGTTGCAATTTCCGCAGAAGCCACTGACTCGTTCCGTCGAGATCCATTCGGGCTTGCGGTCGCTGAAGGCCAAGTGCTCAAAGTCATTTCGGCATAGCTCGCAGAGGAAATATGACCTCAGTTCGACGTCACGCGCCGCCTCGGAGTGGCGGGCGCAGACGTATGCGGCATATGGATCAACCGCAAGGCCGTAACCCGCGCCCGCAAGCAACGAGGCGATCGCCCCTACCGTCCCCGGGCCGACCCCTGGGATCAGCAGAAGTTCACGTTCGTTGAGAGCGAGGAGGGAAGCCAGAGATGTAACCCCAGCGGTGGCAAGTTTCGGCATGGCCGCGCGGGGCGCGAAATTCTCCAGACCTGGCACGCGCACACGATCCTTCCGTAGATGCTTTCGTCCTGATGACGCGCGTACAAACTATCCGGCGCGTGGCACTCGGTGTGCTGCCGGTCGGATTTTGGGGTCCGCACGGCGTCCACTTTGTGCGCTCGATAAGCTGGGGTTACGCCGTTTCCGCCATCAAACGGCGTTCCCATGCAATCGATTCGACGCAAGGATGCCCCCATGGCGGACGCCGAAACCGGAACTTTGTTCCTCCACCCCGACCGCAACCTCGCGATGGAGTTGGTGCGAGCCACCGAGGCCGCCGCCATCCGCGCGTTTCCTTTCATCGGGCACGGTGACAAGAATGGCGCCGACGGCGCGGCGGTGGATGCGATGCGCAAGTTCCTGGGAACCGTCAACTTTGCCGGCACCGTCGTCATCGGTGAGGGCGAGAAAGACAAGGCGCCGATGCTGTTCAACGGCGAGGTGGTCGGCAACGGTCGAGGTCCCGAGTGCGACATCGCGGTCGACCCGATCGACGGCACCTCACTGACAGCGGCCGGACGCAGCAACGCGATCTCGATGATCGCCGCCGCCGACCGGGGCGCAATGCTGGATGCTTCGAGCGTGTTCTACATGAACAAACTCGTTGCAGGTGCCGAGGGCATCGGGGTGCTCAACATTCGGAACCCAATCGGAGAGAACATCCGGGCGCTCGCTTCAGCCAAGAAGAAGTCGCTCGACGAGATGCTCATCGGGGTGCTCGATCGCCCGCGGCACCAACAGCTCATCGACGAGATCCGCGCCGCGGGCGCAGGTACCCGCCTGCTGCTCGACGGTGACGTCGCAGGCGGGATCAACGCGGCCCGCTACGACAGCCGACTCGACATGTGCGTCGGCATCGGGGGGAGTCCCGAGGGTGTCGCAACTGCGTGCGCGATCAAGGCGCTGGGCGGGTTCATCCAGACGACCCTCTACCCGCAGACGGATGCCGAACGCGAGAAGGGTGCGGCCGCCGGCCTCGATTTCGACAAGGTCTACGAAGGCGACGATCTGGTCAAGGGCGACAACACGTTCTTCGTTGCGACCGGGGTCACCGACGGCGGTTTGGTTCGTGGCGTCGAGCGTAAGGGTCCGATCCTGCGCACCGAGAGCATCGTGCTGCGAGCCCGCTCGGGCACGATCCGCCGGGTCGTCGCCGATCACCTCGTCGAGAAATGGCTCGGCGAAGACTAGCCATCCTGCGCCAGCTCGCGGGCGACGTGACTGCGCGCGTGAGCAACGGCGGCAGGTAGCTCGTCGAACAGGTGACGCTGGTCACGAAGTGCCGCCAGCACGCCGACCGTGCGGAACAGGTTGGGTGTGACCCGGTCGCACCCCCTTGATCAGCACGGTCACCCCGCGCGCCTCGAGACGATGCACGATCTCCGTCAGTACGTGGGCACCGGTGGCATCGACGAGTTCGATCTGCGACATCCGCAGGATGACCACCGAGACCCCGTCGAGGCCGGTGACAGTGTCGAGGATGCGGTCGGCGGCCGCGAAGACGAGCGACCCGTCGAGGCGAATGATCGCGATCCGCTCGTCGCCGGGCTTCGCGTCGCCCTCGATCGGTTCGCGATGGATGCTGGTTGACCGCGATAGCGCACGGAGCGCGAAGACGCCGGCCACGATCATCCCGATCACGATCGCCACAATCAGGTCAAACGAGACGGTGATGAAGGCGGTGATCACGAACGCTGCGGCGTCTTCCCGGGTCGACGTCAAGATGGATCGCGCGTTCGCGAGGTGCACCATGCGCACCGCGGTGACCATCAGCACCCCGGCGAGAGCAGCGAGCGGGATGCGCCCCACGGGGTCCGCGGCGACCAGCACGATGAGCAGCAGCACGACGGCGTGCGTGGCTGCGGCGACGCGGCTCCTGGCCCCGGATCGCACGTTGACCGCGGTGCGGGCGATCGCTCCCGTCGCCGGCATCCCGCCGAATAGGCCGGCAGCGATCGACGCGAGACCCTGGCCGACAAGTTCGCGGTCGGGGTCGTAGGGGCCGGTGTCGGCCAACGACGCCGCGACGCGGGCCGAGAGCAGCGACTCGATGGCGGCCAGCGCGGCGACTGTCAGGGCGGGCATCGCGAGCGAGCCGAGGATCGACGCGTCGAGTGCGGGGATGGTTGGCACCGGCAGCGAGTGCGGGAGCGCACCGATGATCGACAGCGGGTTCGGCACGACAATCGCGAGGAGGGTGACCAGCACAATGCCGACCAGGGACCCGGGGATGGCGGGGTGTAGCCGGGGAAGCAGCAGCATCGACGCGGCGACGATTGCGACCGCGGCCAGTGACCACGGCAGGTAGCCGAGGTCACCCGTCGCGATCGCCGATACGGCAGCGACGATCGCGTTGCCGTGCACAGCACCGTGCTCGGTCGGGCCGACCAGCGCGGGCACCTGTTGCAGAAAAATGATCACCGCGATCCCGAGAGTGAAGCCTTCGAGTACCGGCCACGGGATGACCGAAACAGCGCGCCCCAGATGCAGCGCCCCGGCGATCAGAACGATGACCCCGGCCATCAGGCTGACAATCGCGACGGCGCCCAGACCCTGGCTGGCGACGATCGGCGCGAGCACGACGACCATCGCTCCGGTCGGGCCGGAGACTTGCACGTTCGATCCGCCGAAGACGGCTGCGACGACTCCCGCAACGATCGCAGTCACGAGTCCGGCTTCGGCGCCGGCGCCGGATGAGATTCCGAATCCGAGCGCCAGAGGCAGGGCGACGATGCCGACCGTCAGCCCGGCGAGTAGGTCACGCCGCCAGGATCGACGAAGCCCGACGTAGTCGCGGGGGCCCGGGAGTAGCCGCCGGAGGTACCCGACTGCCCGATTCATCGGCGAGCGAGGGGGGGCAGCGCTGCGACATCGCCCAACTGTCGGGCCTCGGCGACCAACACCGAGCTGAGCAGCCGTCGGGCGACGGCCAGAAGTTCGGCGACGTCGGCGTCGGCGATGCGGTAGTACACGTGGCTGCCACGGCGATCGGATGCGACCAGCCGATGGCGGCGCAACACCGCGAGGTGCTGCGAGAGATGCGAGGCCTCAAGCGCGGTCTCGCGTTGGAGCTCGGCGACGCTGTGCTCGTCGCCGTCCGCGAGCAGTTCGAGCAGGCGGATTCGCAAGGGGTGTGCGAGACCTTTGAAGAGTCCGGCTTTCACCTCATACAGCGGACGTTCGCTGCGAGTTAGTGACATGATGAAATCATCATATCGCTCAAGCCGCACATTCCGGCGTGAGCCCGTTCGACTTGCGGAGTGAGTGCTCACTCATTTAGTATCACCGAGTGGTCAAAGCAGGAGAGGCGTTCGTCGACGTCGCCGAGTTCTCCCGGGAACGCGCGCGTCCGCTGACTCCCGACGACCGGCGCGAAGCCATTTTGGCCGCCGTCGTGCCGCTCTTGCGCGAGCGCGGACGTGACGTGTCGTCGCGCGAACTCGCCGAAGCGGCAGAGGTGGCAGAAGGAACGATCTTCCGCGCCTTCGGCGACAAAGAGAGCCTCATCAACGCCGCGATCGAGAAGATCTTCGACCCGCTGCCGATGTGGGCCAGCCTCCGTGCGATCGATCACGACCTTCCGCTCGAGCAGATTCTCACCCAACTGATCTCACGGCTCAACGCACACTTCCGGGGAATTGTCTCAGCGGTGATAGTGCTCGGCCTTCACGAACGTCCGCCCATCGACCTCCGAGCCCGCGATGAAAGGCGTCTCGCCGGCATCCTCGAGGAATTGCTTGCCGCCCATCGTGATCGTCTCGCCCTGCCGGTCGAGACGATCGCCGACTACCTGCGCCTCGTGGCGTTCGCGTCGGCACTTCCCATGTCGCCGGATCTCGGCGACAACGTGCTCGCGGGTCTCATCGCCCGCGGCATCCTGACGAAAGAAGAACACTGATGCTCGGTCGGATCCTTGTGCGGTTCGTCAAGCCGTACTGGCCGCTCCTGATCGGCGTGCTGATCTTCCAAGGGGCGCAATCCATCGCGTCGCTGTGGTTGCCCAGCCTCAACGCCGACATCATCGACACCGGCGTTGCGCAGGGCAAGATCGACTACATCCTCCAGGTCGGCGGCATCATGCTCGCCATCACACTCGGGCAAATCGTCTGCGCGATCGTCGCCGTCTACTTCGGTGCCCGCCTGGCGATGGCCTTCGGGCGCGACCTCCGGGGCGCGATCTTCGCCCGGGTCGGAGAGTTCTCTGAACAGGAGGTCTCGCGCTTCGGTGCTCCGTCGCTCATCACCCGCACCACGAACGACGTCCAGCAGGTGCAGATGCTCGTTCTGATGACGTGCACGCTCATCATCTCCACTCCGATTCTGGCGATCGGTGGGGTGATCTTCGCGATCCGCGAAGACCCCACCCTGTCGTGGATCATGGTGGTTGCCATTCCGGTGCTGCTGGTCGCGATCGGGTTGATCATCATCCGGATGGTGCCGCTGTTCCGCAAGATGCAGGAGCGCATCGACGGCGTGAACCGCATCCTGCGCGAACAGCTCACCGGCATCCGCGTGGTGCGCGCTTTCGTGCGCGAGCCCGTCGAGACCGCCCGATTTGGAGCGGCGAACGCGTCCCTCACCGACACCGCGATCCGGGCGGGGCGGCTGTTCGCCCTGATGTTCCCGATTGTGTTCCTCGTGCTCAACCTGTCGAGCGTCGCGGTGCTGTGGTTCGGCGCCTACCGAATCGAGAGCGGCG
>JBDTNW010000030.1:0-9865 GCA_039933575.1 Pseudolysinimonas sp.
AACGCTTCCTCTTCGGAGTCGTGCAGCAGGGTGAAGGCGTGGGCGGCGGTTCCCATCGTCGGGATTCCCCAGGTGCGCCCGGCCTCGAGGTTTGAGGTTGCCGAGAATCCGGCGATGTAAGCAGCCCGCGCGGCGGCGACGGCCGAACGTTCACCCGTGCGCCGCGACCCCATCTCGGCGAGCGGTCGACCGTCGGCGGCAGCGACCATGCGCGCGGCGGCCGAGGCGACAGCCGAGTCATAGTTCAGGATGCTCAGCGCCAGCGTCTCGAGCATGACCGCTTCGGCGAAAGTGCCCTCCACAATCAGGATCGGCGACCCCGGGAAGTACACCTCGCCTTCCCGGTAGCCGGAGATCGACCCCGCGAACGAGTAGGAGGCGAGCCAGTCGAGAGCCTCGGCCGAGACGACCTTGTTGGAGCGCAGCCAGGCGAGCTCGGCATCCCCAAAGTGGAAGTTTGCGATCTCTTCAAGCAGCCGACCAACGCCCGCGACAACCCCGAAACGGCGCCCGTTCGGCAGCCGACGGGCGAACAGTTCGAACACGCAGCGCCGCGAGGCTCGCTCGTCGCGCAATGCCGCGTCGATCATCGTCAACTCGTAGCGATCAGTGAGGAGCGCGCTGGTCATCCTGAAACCTTATCGGCGGCCCCTCGGCAGTGGCCGGGCGACTAACTTGGGACCGTGAAGGTGAGCACGGATGCGCCGATCGGCGTCTTCGACAGCGGCGTTGGCGGACTGACCGTCGCGCGCGCGATTCTCGACCAGTTGCCGCACGAGCAGGTGCTCTACGTGGGCGACACGAAGCATTCGCCGTACGGCCCGAAGCCGATCGCTGAAGTGCGGGCGTACGCGCTCGAGGTACTCGACGACCTCGTGGCTCAAGGCGTGAAGGCGCTCGTGATCGCGTGCAACACCGCAAGCGCGGCCATGCTGCGGGATGCCCGTGAGCGGTACGAGATCGGGGGCGGCATCCCGGTCATCGAGGTCATCCAACCGGCGGTGCGCGCCGCGGTTCGAGCAACCCGCAACGGTCGAGTCGGTGTGATCGGAACCGTGGGCACCATCCAGTTCCGCGCCTACGACGACGCTTTCGCCGCCGCCGACGTCGAGTTGTTCACCCGAGCCTGTCCGCGATTCGTCGAGTTCGTCGAGGCCGGCGTCACGAGCAGTCCCGAGTTGTTCTCCGTCGCCGAGGAGTACCTGACCCCCCTCAAAGACGCGGGCATCGACACCCTCGTGCTCGGCTGCACCCACTACCCGCTGATGTCGGCCGCCATCCAGTACGTGATGGGATCCGAGGTGCGGCTCGTGTCGAGTGCCGAGGAGACGGCGGCGGATGTCTACCGCACCCTGGTTTCGCACGGCATCCAGCGCACCGCGCTCACGCCGCCCCACCACCTGTTCGAGTGCACGGGGGAGGATCGGGATGCTTTCCAAGCTCTCGCGGCACGATTCCTCGGCCCCGAAGTCCACCGAGTTGAGACCTTCGAAACGGGCACCATCCCGATTCAGCACAGCCCCATTCAGCAGCACAGCTAAGGAGCACCATGACCGACGCCACCCGAGCCGACGGCAGAGCACCCGACCAGTTGCGCGAGGTCACGATCGAACGTGGCTGGAGCAAGCAGGCCGAAGGCAGTGCGCTCATTTCGTTCGGCAACACCAAAGTGCTGTGTACGGCGTCGTTCACGAACGGCGTTCCGCGTTGGCTGACCGGCAAAGGCAAAGGCTGGGTCACCGCCGAGTACGCGATGCTGCCGCGCGCGACGAACGACCGCAACGACCGGGAGTCGGTCAAGGGCAAGATCGGTGGCCGTACCCACGAGATCTCGCGGCTGATCGGCCGGTCGCTCAGGCCGATCATCGACATGAAGGCGGTCGGTGAGAACACCATCGTGATCGACTGCGACGTGCTCCAGGCCGACGGCGGAACCCGCACCGCCGCGATCACCGGTGCGTACATCGCGCTGCACGACGCCGTCGAATGGGGTCGTGAGAAAGGCTTCATCGGCAAGAACGCGAAGGTTCTCATCGACTCGGTCTCGGCGATCAGCGTCGGCATCATCGACGGCACCCCCATGCTCGACCTTCAGTACACCGAAGACGTGCGCGCCGAGACCGACATGAACGTCGTCGTCACCGGCCGCGGACTCTTCGTCGAAGTGCAGGGCACCGCGGAGGGCGCGCCGTTCGACAAACGCGAATTGGATGCCTTGCTCGAGCTCGCGCTCGGCGGCACGGCGACTCTGGCGCAGCTGCAGAAGGACACCCTGACCTCATGACGGCACGGCTGGCGTCGTGACGACCTTCGTTCTCGCGACCCACAACGCCCACAAGGTTGTCGAGTTGCGGCGGATCCTCGGCGACCTTCTCGGTCCGCATGAGCTGATCGCGTACGACGGTCCTGAGCCGATCGAAGACGGCGACACCTTCGAGGCGAACGCCCTCATCAAAGCCCGGGCTGCTCATGCGCACACTGGGCTCCCGGCGCTCGCCGACGATTCCGGGATCTCGGTGGATGCGCTGGGAGGTGCTCCCGGCATCCATTCCGCGCGGTATGCGGGCACGCGTGATGACAGTGACAATTTGGCGCGGCTCCTGACCAACCTCGAGGAAGTGGATGATCGCGCCGCTCAGTTCGTCTGCGCGGCTGCGCTCGTCGACGAGGGCGTCGAGTACGTCGACCTTGGCGTCTGGCCGGGAAGCGTGCTGCCAGCTGCAGCGGGGGAGGGCGGCTTCGGTTACGACCCGATCTTCTTACCCCAAGGTGAAACTCGCAGTGCTGCCCAACTGAGTCCGGCCGAGAAGGATGCCGCGAGTCACCGCGCCCGAGCGTTCATCGCTCTGACGGCCGAGTTGCGTCGCCGGTACGGGTGAAGTCGGTCAGACATCCACCGTGAAGGTGAGTTCGACGTCACTCGCTGGGATTCCTCGCATCCCCCAATTTTCGCGCGTGATCTCATGCAACACGACGCTGACGTGGTCACTCGGGATTCCGAGCACCTCGAGCCGCTCCCCAATCTCGCGGTAGAGCGCGCGTTTCGCTTCAACTGAGCGACCGGCGAAGCACTCGATGGTGATCAGGGTGTAGCGGTCGGGCTGCGTGAGCTCGGGGGAGACGGCGAAGCGTTCAGGGTCATACTCGATGAGTCGCACGCCGCGGTCGCCGGGTGGGATGCGAAAGGCCGCCACCATGGCGGCGTGCACGCTGTCGAGCAGCGCCGTCACCTCGTTCGGCGAGTAGGGGCGGCGAACCTCGACCAGGATTTTAGGCATGGGGCGATTCTGGCCCAGCACCGACCAGAGCGCAGCCCCGACTACAGCGCGACCGACCAGAATGGATGCCGTGGGTCACGATCACGAGCACGGCACCTCGACGAGGGCGCGGCTCTCGATCGCGCTCGGCATCATCGCCGGCGTGCTGCTGCTCGAGGTGGCCGGTGCCTGGCTGTCGGGGTCGCTGGCGCTGCTCGCCGACGCCGGGCACATGGCGAGTGACGCGATCGGACTCGTCGTCGCTCTGGTCGCGAGTGTCGTGGCGTCGCGTCCGGCGACCGATCGACACACCTTCGGTTTCCGCCGGGTCGAGGTGCTTGCGGCTCTCGCCAACGGGGTGCTGCTCACCGTCGTCGCCGCGGTCGTCGCGGTCGAGGCGATTCGCCGTCTCACCTCAACTGTCGACGCACACCCGCAGCCCGTCCCCCTGCTCGTCGTCGCCAGCATCGGCCTGGCTGCGAACGTCGTCGCACTCCTGGTACTGCGTGGCGGCGACAAGAACTCGCTGAACCTTCGGGGCGCGACCCTCGAAGTTCTCGGTGACGTGCTCGGTTCGATCGCCGCGATCGTTGCCGGCGTCGTGCTGCTGACCACGGGCTTCGTCGCGGCGGATGCCATCGCCTCCCTCGCCATCGCGGCGCTCATCGTGCCGCGCGCCGCGCTGCTGCTGCGGGATGTCGTGCGGGTACTCACCGAGTCGGCGCCGCGCGAGACCGATGTCGCCCTGATCCGAACCCACCTGCTCGAAACGCCGGGAGTTGTTGCCGTTCACGACGTTCACGTTTGGGCGATCACCTCGGGGGCGCCGGTGTTCAGCGCGCATGTCGAGTGCGAGGCCGCCGTGTTCGAGTCGGGCCGCACCGGCGAGATGCTCGACGCGTTGGGCGCGTGCCTCCAGGAACATTTCGACGTCGAACACTCGACCTTCCAACTCGAGCCGGCCGGGCACTCCGAGAGTGAGGAGCCGGCTCATCGCTGAGGTGCCGGGGACCACGACGGCAGCGACCTCGCCCCGCTCGCTTCTGCCCTTGCTCGGCCCGGCGATGGTCGCCGGCGTCGCCTACCTCGACCCGGGCAATGTCGCGAGCAACATGTCGGCCGGCGCGAAGTACGGCTACCTGCTGGTGTGGGTCGTCATCCTCGGCAATGCGATGGCGTGGCTCATCCAGTACCTGTCGGCCAAGCTCGGCGTCTCGACCGGGGACAGCCTGCCCGGCTTGCTTGGCAAACGCTTTCGCACCCGCGGCGCTCGGTACGCGTTTTGGATTCAGGCGGAACTCGTCGCGATGGCGACCGACGTCGCCGAAGTGCTCGGCGGTGCCATCGCGCTTCAACTGCTCTTCAACCTGCCGCTGCTGGTCGGCGGGGTCATCACCGGCGTCGTCTCGATGCTGCTTCTGCTGCTTCACAGCCGTCGCGGTTCGAAGCCGTTTGAGCGGGTCATTACCGGACTCGTCGTGATCATCGCCGTGGGATTCTGCGCCGGCATCCTGTTCGCCCCCTTCGACGGTGGCGCGGCGGTCGCAGGTCTCGTGCCGCGGTTCGAGGGGTCGGGGTCGGTGCTGCTCGCGGCATCCATCCTTGGGGCGACCGTGATGCCGCACGCGATCTACGCGCACTCCGCTCTCACCCGGGATCGGTTCGGGTTCGTGCCCGAAGGCCCGGCGCGACGGCTTGTGCTGCGCGCGACCCGAGTCGACGTGACTATCGCCCTCCTGATCGCCGGCACGGTCAACGTCGTCATCCTGCTGCTCGCCGCCTCGACACTTCAGGGTGAGGCGGGTACCACCACCCTCGAGGGCGCGCACGCCGCGATCGGAGCGGCGCTTGGACCCGTCGTCGCGACCCTGTTTGCGGTCGGGCTTCTGGCATCCGGTCTCGCGTCGACCTCGGTGGGTGCCTACGCGGGCGCCGAGATCATGCGCGGGTTGCTGCACATTTCGGTGCCGCTGGTGGTGCGCCGGATCATCACGCTGATTCCGGCGCTGGCAATTCTGGTGATCGGGGTCGACCCCACCCTCGCGCTGGTGCTCAGTCAGGTGGTCTTGTCGTTCGGCATCCCGTTCGCGCTCATCCCGCTGGTGCGGCTGACATCGCGTCGCGATCTGCTGGGGTCGTCGGCGAACCGGTGGTGGACGACGGCGCTCGCCGCTCTCGCAGCCGTGCTGCTGATCGCCCTCAACGCGACTCTGCTGGTGCTGATCGCGACCGGCACCTGACGGCTACTTCTTTGAGTCGCCCTCGAACACGTGCGCGACGGCCTCATCGTCGGTGAGCGGCACGACGCCGTCAGCACGAGCCTTGCGCGCCTTCAGGTTCAGACGGATGGCGTGGACCGCGGTCGGCACCACCGCGCACGCGACCGCGAAGAGTAGGAAGAGGTCGATGTATTCGGTGACGAAGTCGGCGAGCGGCTTGACGAAACCGAGAAAGAAGCCCGCGAGAGTCAGGCCCGTTCCCCAGAGCACAGCTCCGGCGGCGTTGTAGAGCGAGTAGCGGCGGTAGTTCATGTGTCCGACGCCGGCTGCGACCGGGGCGAAGGTGCGCACGATCGGCACGAACCGTGCGGCGATGATCGCAAGTGGTCCGAAGCGGTCGAAGAACTTGTTGGTGCGAATGACGTTCTCTTTCGAGAACATCCCACTCTCCTTCTGCTCGAAGATCCGCGGACCGACCTTGTGGCCGATCAGGTACCCGACCTCCCCGCCGGCAAAGGCCGCGATCGAAATCACCAGACACACCAGCCAGATCGGCAGCAGGATGCCGGTCGGCGGGTCTTGCATGGTGCCGGTGAACGTGAGCAGTCCCGCGATGATCAGCAGGGTGTCCCCGGGAAGGATGAAGCCGACCAGCAGACCGGTCTCGGCGAAGATGATGAGGCAGATCACCAGGACGGCCCACGGCCCCGCGGCGTTGATGATCGCGGCAGGGTCGAGGAACGGAAAAAGGCCGACCGGAAGGGCGGCGAAACTCTGCACAAGGGAGTGCATGGGGCTCCAGTCGTCGGTCGCATCGCGATCAACGGATACGTTCCGCTCAGCGTACCTGGAGCCCGGGGTAGCGAAGCTGGGGGATCGCTCCGCTACCGCGTGTGGGTTGCCGTCAGACGCGGCGGCCGCTGATGAAGCGAACCAGCCACACGATCACGGCGATGACGAGCAAGACGATCCCGACCCAGAGCAGCCATTGGATGGCCGGCACGAAACCGCCAGAGAAGATCAGGATGATGGCGATGATGGCGACGATTATTGCGAAGGCAGACATGGTGGATTCCATTCTCGACAGGGGTCGGTAGGTGCCGATGCCGAGGTCTGGAGCAACGTGTCCGACCGTACGCCCAGCGGAGGCGACCGCCGCCCACCCCCGGCGAACTAGCAGGAAGAGTGCACGCGGGGTGTACGGTGAGCGTGTTGCTCCGGACCATGGCAGCGGTTTCTTTCCGCGCCGACGAGATGAGCAATCATGGGTCAGGTCCTTACTCCGCAATCCGCCGCCGTGCGCGCGCGAAACGGGGACGCGACGTGAGCGTCGTTCGGCGCGTGCGCGTCGGTCGCGACCGGGGAGAGGCCGCCCTCATGGTGGCCGCGTCGATCACCGGGCTGATCGCCTTGGGCGTCGCAATCTTCGCGGTGATTCTCCTGCTGTTCTAGGCAGACGCGCGCTCTTGCCATCAGTGCGGAAGGTGGGACTCGAACCCACACACCTTTCGGCACAGGATCCTAAATCCTGCGTGTCTACCATTTCACCACTCCCGCGCACGGCAATTCTACGGACGCGGGTACGGTCGAACCGATGGATCCGCTCGATTCGCTGACTGAGATCGCCTACCTGCTCGAGCGGGAGCGATCCTCGCGCTACAAGTCGAAGGCCTTCCGCACCGCGGCCGCGGCAATCGCGGAACTCGACCCCGCCATCCTGAACGACCCGCTGCGGCTGAAGAACGTGCCGGGCATCGGCGATTCGACGTACAAGGTCATCCAGCAGTCGCTCGCCGGTGAGGTGCCCGACTATCTGGCGAACCTTCGGTCGGTGAACGGGCCTGCCGAGAGTGAGCTCAGGAAGCAACTCCGGGGTGACCTGCACGCGCACAGTGAGTGGTCCGACGGACTCACCTCGATCGACCTCATGGTTGCCGCCGCGCTGAAACTCGGGCACGAGTATCTCGCCCTGACCGACCACTCGCCGCGCCTCACGATTGCGCGCGGGTTGAGCGCCGAGCGACTCGAAGAGCAACTCGGGATCGTCGAGAAGTTCCGCGACCACGGTTTCACGCTGCTGAAGGGCATCGAGGTCGACATCAACGAAGACGGCACCCTCGACCAGACCCCGGCGATGCTCGACAAACTGGATGTCGTCGTCGCCAGCGTGCATTCGAAGCTGAAGTCCGACCCGCGTGAGATGACGAAGCGGATGCTGTCCGCCATCCGCGACCCGCACACCGACGTGCTCGGACACATGACCGGCCGTCTGGTCGAGGGGTCTCGAGGCACTCGGCCGGGTTCGACGTTTGATGCCGCCGCGATCTTTGCCGAGTGCGCCGAGCGCCGCGTGGCCGTTGAAATCAACTCGCGGCCTGAGCGGCAGGATCCGCCGGACGAGTTGATCGCGATGGCGCTCGAGGCGGGGTGCCTATTCTCGATCGATTCCGACGCCCACGCGCCCGGTCAGCTCTCGTTGCTCGACTACGGCGCCGAGCGGGCCGAGCGCGCCGGCGTGCCGGCCGAGCGCATCGTCACGACCTGGCCGCTGGGCCGCCTTTTGGAGTGGACCGGGCGCTGAGAAGACGGTGATGTATAGTTACATCATGCTTCGCACTCAGATCTCACTGAATGTCGAAGAGCGCCGGCTCCTCGACGCAGAAGCTGCGCGCACGGGGCGATCGATTTCCGCACTCATCCGCGAAGCAGTTTCCCAGACCTATAGCTCGGGGCGAGATATGGACGCCGATCTCCGAGCGATTGATGCCGCCGTCGGCACCTGGGGAGAACTCGACGTCGATGGCGAAGAGTATGTCGAGCGCCTCCGCTCCGGGGATCGATTGGATGCGGCAGCCCGACGATGACGGTGGTCGTTGACACGTCGGTGATCATCGATGTGCTCCGAGGCGACTCGGCTGCTGCCGCGGCCCTTCGCGATGCGCGTCAGACCGGTCCCCTGCATGCGAGCGAAGTGACCCGGATCGAAGTCTTGGCCGGTATGCGCTCTCGGGAGGAGGAAGGCACCCGAGCGCTGTTGGGTTCGTTCATCTGGCATCCAGTAGACGAGCCGCTTGCCGAGATCGCGGGCGAACTCGGGCGAGAGTGGCTGCCCGGCAATCGTGGCATCGACTCGGCAGATCTCGCCATCGCCGCGACAACAATCGCCCTCGACGCTGTGCTGTTCACCCAGAATATCAAGCACTTCCCGATGTTCAGCGGGTTGTCAGCACCCTATTGAATCGGGGCTACGTGCCATCGCCTTCTGGAGTTGACCGGCCGTTGAACGCCGCCGCCTGTTGCGAGAGCGCTGGGCCGAGCAGCACCCGCTCTGCCGCTAGCGAGCCCGACGACACTGATTCGCCACCACTCCGCTTTTCTCAGGCCGCGCGGCGTCGGGGGCGCCCGTCACCGAAACTCCCCGAAAATCGATCCGAAGTGAATCGAAGGACATTCTCACTTTCGTCGGGTAACTTCCGGTCTGACACGGGATCAGGGGATTGCATGGGCAGCCTCTCCACCGCGTCGGAGGATGCGACGCTGTGGGCAACCGTGCCATCACGGCGCGCAATAGCGACATTGAGCAATCTGGAGGGTCATTCGTGATTTGTTCCGCTGGGGCCAGCCGATGAAGCGCCGGGAACGGGGCCCTGTCCGGGTTCGTGACAGAGCCCCTGTGCTCGCCTTGGTCGCGAGCTGCTTACTCATCCCTCTCACCGCGTGTGGTTCGGCTCCCGCTGATTCGAGCGAGGCGGCAGCTTCAGGCGTGCCCAATTTCGAGGGGCCCTGGGCTTCTGAGTTCCACGATTACTATGTCTCGGCTAGATCGGACTTCGAGCGCGATGCGCTTCGAGATGGGGAGATCTCGGACCAGGAGTACGCAGAGATGACGACGCGCATGAGCGATTGCCTGAAAGCGCAGGGAATAGAGTTCAGCGGCTTTGCTCAAGGCGGCGGATATGAAATCCAATTTCCCCCGTCGATGGGCTCAGAGCAGGCCAATCAGTTGACCAACGATTGCTCTCAAAGCAGCGGTGAATGGAGCGTCGGAGCCTTACATCAGTTCGTGCAAGCGAATCCCGACAAGGTCGACTTGGCAACGGCGATTGCTGCCTGTCTCGTCGCTCGTAAGGCCGTCGCGTCGGGCTATACCGCCGAGGACTGGCGGCGGGAAGACCGCCGCGGAAGGTACTCCTTCATTGTTGACAAGCACACGGGCCTGTCGGCGGTTGCCGCGTGCAACAGCGACCCAATGGGGAGTCTCCCTGGCTAGGCTCACGCAACCGGGTGCCCGCGGAGCGCATCGTCACGACCTGGCCGCTCGCTCGCCTTTTGGAATGGACGAGGCGCTGAGTGCCGCGGCCTGTTGCGAGAGCGCTGGGCCGAGCAGCA
>JBDTNW010000031.1:0-9732 GCA_039933575.1 Pseudolysinimonas sp.
GGCGGGTGGATCGCGTCCGGTCCGCACGGGCCCGACCGCGCACCGAAGGTGGTCTGGCCGCAGGGCTTGACGATGATTGCGCGCGAGGGCGCGGGCGAAGTGCAGACTCCCCTTCAGGGCGCAGCCGCCCGCCGGCTGGGAATTGGCGATCGGGTCTGGCTGCGACACACCAAGTCAGGCGAGATCTCGGAGCACTTGAACGAGTTCGCGCTGGTCGAGGGTGGCAAACACGTCGGCGGCCTCCCGACCTATCGCGGCGAGGGCAAGGCGTTTCTGTGAGCCGCTGGCGCAACTGGGGCCGGTCGGCATCCAGCTCTCCGGTGCGCGTCGCTCAGCCGACGAGTGTCGACGAGGTGATCGCAGTCGTGCGCGCCGCGGCCGAGCAAGGGCTCACCGTGAAGGCCGTCGGCGCGGGCCACAGTTTCACTGACATCGCGGCGACCGATGGCGTGTTGATCCAACTCGACGGGTTGCAGGGGCTGCTCGGCGTCGACGCGGCAACCAAGCGGGTGCGGGTCGCCGCAGGGACCCGCCTCTGGAATCTCGGACCTCTGCTCGCCGAACACGGCCTGGCCCTGCAGAACATGGGTGACATCGACCGGCAGTCGCTCGCCGGAGCCACGTCCACCGGAACCCACGGCACCGGGTACGGATTCTCCGGCCTCGCCGCCCAACTCACCGCCGCGACTCTGGTGACCGGGTCGGGTGAATTGCTGCGCGTGGATGAGTCGCATCGCCCCGAACTGCTGCCCGCGGTGAGGCTCGGTCTGGGCGCCCTCGGCATCCTCGTCGAGCTTGAGGTGCAGTGTGTGGATGCCTTCCTCCTGCGCGCCTCTGAGCACCCGATGCCGTTCGATGAGGCGGTCTCCCGGTGGCAAGAGCTGTCGACGGCGGCCGACCACTTTGAGTTCTACTGGTGGCCGCACACCGACGTCGTGATGACGAAGACGAACACCCGCCTGCCGGCCGACACTCCGCACAAGGTGCCGGGTCGGGTTGAGACTTGGGTCGAGCAGCAGTTGCTCTCGAACCACGCTCTGCGCGCGGTCGTCGGGCTCGGCAAAGCGATCCCCGCGCTCACCCCTCCGCTCAGCCGACTCGCGACCCGGGTGTACGGCGACCGCGAGTGGACCGGTGCCTCCTACGACGTGTTCACCAGCCCGCGCAACGTGAGGTTCCGCGAAAGCGAGTACGCCATCCCGTTCGATGCTCTGCCCGAGGCGCTGCGCGCCGTGCGCCGGATGATCGAACACTTCGGCCGACCGATCTCGTTTCCGGTCGAGATTCGCTCTGCCGCCCCGGATGAGAATTGGATGTCGACAGCCTCCGCTCGCGAGAGTGCGTACATCGCCGTCCACCGGTATTTCCGCGAAGACGAGGCGCCGTACTTCCGTGAGTTCGACACCCTGATGCGCACCTTCGAGGGCCGGCCGCACTGGGGCAAGATGCACTTCCGCACCGCCGAAGATCTTCGGCCCGCGTACCCCCGCTTCGACGACTTCCTGCGGGTGCGCGACGAACTCGACCCCGATCGGCGGTTCACCAACCCGTATCTCACTCGGGTGTTGGGAGCATGATCGGCGTATGGACGCCGTCGACCTAGCTGCCAAACTCCGCTCCGACTTCGTTCTCGGGGTGGCGACCTCGGCGGCGCAGATTGAGGGCGCTGCGGCCGAGGATGGTCGCACGCCGTCGACCTGGGATGCCTTCGCCGCGGTTCCCGGCAACATTCGGGATGCGACATCCCCCGCCGTCGCCGTCGACGCGTACCACCACACTGTCGACGATCTCGCGCTGATGAAAGACCTCGGGGTCGACGCCTCGCGGTTCTCGCTCTCCTGGACCCGGCTGTTGCCCGACGGCCGGGGGCCGGTGAACCCGAAGGGTGTCGCGTACTACGACCGGGTCATCGACGGACTGCTGGAGGCCGGCATCCGTCCGGTGGTCACGCTCTTCCACTGGGATACCCCGGCTCCGCTCGAAGAGCGCGGCGGCTGGTTGCGTCGTGACACCGCGGACCGGTTCGCCGAGTTCGCCGCCGCAGCCGGGCAAGCGTTCGGTGACCGAGTCGCGGACTGGATCACCCTCAACGAACCGGCGACGGTCATCCTCGACGGCTACGCGCTCGGGGTGCACGCTCCCGGTCGCGCGAAGTTGTTCGGCGCGATCGGCGCGATCCGCAACATGCTGCGCGGCCACGGTCTCGCCGTCGACGCCCTGCGCGCCGTGCCGGTGAAGGGCCGTATCGGCATCACGAACGTGCACACCCAGGTCACTCCGGCGACCGACTCGAAAGACGACGCGGATGCCGCCGACCTGTTCGACTTCATCCACAACCGCCTGTTCGCCGACCCGGTGCTGTTCGGCAAGCCGGCTGAGTTGCCTCGTGGCTCGAAGGGAATCGAGCGCCTCGGGTTGAAGTTCCTGTCCAGGCTGGGCCGCGACGCCGCAGTGATCTCGCGGCCACTCGACTTCTACGGACTCAACTACTACTTCCCCTCCCGCGTCGCGGCCGGTGCCGATCCGTCGGGCAGCACTCCGGATGGCGATACCGAGGCGATGAAGAGCGTTCCGTTCACGCTTGCCAAGTTCCCCGAGTATCCGACGACTGGATTCGACTGGCCGATCGCGCCGCACGCTCTCGGCGACACGATCGACATGATGGTGAACCGCTACGGCGACAAGCTGCCGCGCATCCTGATCACCGAGGGCGGCGCCAGCTTCCCGGATGCCGTGGGCGCCGACGGGGTTGTCGACGACACCGACCGGGTCGACTACCTTGCGCAACACCTCGCAGTCGCTGCTGCACGTCCCGAAGTCGACGGGTACTTCATCTGGACCTTCCTCGACAACTGGGAGTGGGCCGCCGGGTTCACGCAGCGCTTCGGTCTCGTGCACGTCGACCTCGGCACTCAGACCCGCACCCCCAAGAAATCGTTCGGCTGGGTGCGCGATCTGCAGCGGGCGCGCCGCGCGGCGCGAGGCTGACGGGTAAACGAAACTAGAGCCATGACACCCCAGGGCGCGCCAGGTAACGGTGCGCCACCCGAGGGTGCGGCTCTCAAGAGGCTCGCGGAGAAGCTACCTCCCGGATTCCTGCTCGGAGTCAGCACGTCCTCGTACCAGATCGAGGGCGGCGCAGCCTCGCGCGGAGCCGCAGGGTGGGACGTCTTCGCGGCCAGGCCCGACACCATCCTCGACCACTCGAACGCGTTGGTCGCGGCCGACCACTACCACCGGATGCCGGAAGACGTCGCGCTCATGAAAGAGCTCGGAGTGGATGCCTACCGCTTCTCGATCTCGTGGCCACGGGTGCAGCCTCTCGGCACGGGCGCGATCAACCCGGAAGGCCTCGCTTTCTACGATCGCCTCGTCGACGAACTTCTGGATGCCGGCATCCGCCCGATGGCGACTCTGTTCCACTGGGACACCCCGTGGGCTCTCGAACAGGCAGGTGGCTGGACCAAACGCGACACCGCATATCGCTTCGCCGACTACGTGCGCATCGTGGGCGAGGCGCTCGGCGATCGGGTCGCCGACTGGGTGACGATCAACGAACCCGCGACTCTCGCGCTGGAGGGTTACACGCTTGGCGTGCACGCGCCGGGCCGAGCACTCTGGGTCGCCGGAGCCCGAGCCTCGCACCACCTCCTGCTCGGTCACGGCCTCGCGGTGAAGGCTCTGCGCGAGGTTCCAGT
Organism: Pseudolysinimonas sp.; assembly: GCA_039933575.1. Lineage (GTDB taxonomy): Bacteria > Actinomycetota > Actinomycetes > Actinomycetales > Microbacteriaceae > Pseudolysinimonas_A. The sequence goes on from JBDTNW010000031.1 coordinate 3,699, forward strand.
GAAGGGTCGCATCGGCATCTCTAACGCGCACACGCCCGTATTCGCGGCGAGCTCGCGCTGGAGCGATCGGTTCGCGGCGCGCAACTTCGACATCCTCAGCAACCGGGTGTTCGCCGACCCGGTGCTGCGCGGCAAGCGCGCCCCGGGGATCGTCGGCCTGGGCGTGCGCCTCTCCGGCACTCCGCGGTGGGGCGACGCGAAGATCATTGCCCAGCCGCTCGACTTCTACGGGGTGCAGTACTACTTTCCGAGCCGGGTCGCTGCCGGGCCACCGCGGCTCAAGATGGGCACACCCGATAGCCAGACCAAAGCCATGCTCGACCTCCCGATGCGGCTTGAGCCCTGGCCGGAGTACGGGGTCACCGGATTCGACTGGCCCGACTCACCCGATCTGGTCCCGGTACTGCTGGGCCACTTCGCCGATCGCTACGGCTCGAAGTTGCCGCCCATCATCTTCACCGAGGGCGGCGCCAGCTATCCCGACATGCCCAACCGGGTCGGTGCGATCAACGACGCCGCTCGGATTGACTATCTTGCGACGCACCTGTCTGCTGCCCTCACCGAAGTGCCCGGCGTCAAGGTCGAGGGGTACTTCGTCTGGTCGCTGCTCGACAACTTTGAGTGGGCAGCTGGCTACACCCAGAAGTTCGGCTTGGTCGCGGTTGAGCGCGACACGCAAGCGCGCACCAAGAAGGCATCCTTCGACTGGTATCGGCGACTTTTGGCAGCCCGCACTCACTGATCCGCCCGTATGATGGGCCGCATGGAGCCCATTCTGATCGTGGTCATCGTCCTCGTCGTCCTTGTCGTCATCATTGGTGGCTACCTGTGGTCGACGTACAACGGCCTCGTCAAACTCAACGTCCGGGTCGACGAAGCCTGGAGCGACATCACTGTCCAGCTCAAGCGTCGTGCCGACCTCATCCCGAACCTCATCGAAGCCGTCAAGGGCTATGCAGCCCATGAAAAAGAGGTCTTCGAGAACGTGACCGCTGCGCGTGCCGCGACGGTCAACGCCAGCACACCGGCCGAAGCAGGCAAGGCCGAGAACATGATGCAGTCGGCGCTGAAGAGCATCTTCGCGGTCGCCGAGGCGTACCCGCAGTTGCAGGCCAACCAGAACTTCTTGCAGTTGCAGGCTGAGCTGGTCGACACCGAAGACAAGATCCAGGCCTCGCGTCGGTTCTACAACGGTGGCGTGCGCGAACTCAACACCAAGATCAAGACCTTCCCGAACACGCTCTTCGTGCGTGGCCTCGGCTTCAAGGAGCGCGAGTTCTTCCAGGTCGACGAGCCGTCCGCGATCGCCGAGCCGCCGAAGGTGCAGTTCTAAGCATCGCCTGGCTTCTCACAGCAGGCACCGAGGCTCCGCCGGTTGAATGACCGGCGGAGCCTGTCTATTGAGACCGGCTCGCAAGGCCTCGCCACCCAAGGATCGACATGTACTCCGCGATCGCGAAGAACAAGCGCAACACCGTGTTCATCATCCTGTTGTTCATCCTCATCATCGGCGCGCTGTCGGTTGTGGCCTCTTTCATCGTGGGCGACTGGTCGGTGTCGATCTGGACCGTCGTCGTGGCGATCGGCTACGCGGTCATCCAGTACTTTCTCGCCACTCGTGAGACCCTCGCCCTCGCTGGGGCACGGGAAGTCACGAAAGCCGATCAGCCCCGGCTCTACCGGATCGTCGAGAACCTTGCGATCACCGAGGGGCTGCCGATGCCCAAGGTTTACGTCATCAACGACCCGGCACCGAACGCCTTCTCCACCGGCCGCGACCCCGAGCACGCGGTCGTCGCCGCGACGACCGGCATTCTCGAAATCATGACCGACTCCGAACTCGAAGGCGTCATGGCCCACGAGATGGGGCACGTCAAGAACTACGACATCCGCGTCTCGCTGATCGTCTTCGGTCTCGTCCTCGCGATCGGTCTCATCGCGGACATCATCTTCCGCATGCTGTTCTGGGGAGGCCGTAGCCGTAACAGCAACCTCGGCGGCCCGGCGTTCCTCGTCATCATCGCGATCGGCTTGGTCGCCGCGATCCTCGCTCCGATCGTGGCGGCGGTCGTGCAAGCCGCGGTGTCACGTCAGCGTGAATACCTGGCGGATGCCACTAGCTCACTGACCACCCGCAACCCTGAGGCGCTCGCCACGGCCCTGGAGAAGTTGCAGACCTACAGCCGCCCGGTGGCGCGCACCAACACCTCGATGTCGCACCTCTGGATCGCCGACCCGAACCGTCCGGGTTTCATGTCGAAGCTGTTCTCGACCCACCCACCGATCGCCGACCGGATCGCACGTCTGCGTAACAACGCGACCAAGTTCTGACGCGACCGCTCCGCGGTACGAGCGTGGTCGCGCCGGTTCACGCGACCCCGGCGATTCGTTCCGTGCGTGGCACGTGGATGCCGTCGACCGCGATGAAAACCGTCACGACGAGCGCGAGCCGCAGCACAGAAAGCACAGTCGGCGTAGCCTCCGCGAGCCCAAAGGTTGGTGTCCAGAGTCCGAAGTACTGCGACAACTGGACGTAGCCGAAGACGATCAGGAACACGGCAGCAGCCACGGCGGTGCGGAGGTCGAATAGGCGGTGACGGATGCCGACGACGGCCACGCCGACCACGATCGCGACGGCGACGATCAGGCTGGTGAGGAGGAGTGCGCCCACCTGCTCCTCGAACCCGGTCTTGATCGACAACCACTCTTCGTAGAGCGGCGACCCGATGGGCTCGTTGGTCACCAGCGGGATGCGGGTCACCCAGCCGACGGCGGCCAAGGCGAGCGCGCTCCCGGCCAGAAGTGCGATACCCATCGTTGCGAGGGCGATGGCTCGGGGTGTCGAGCGTGCTCGGGTGGGGCGCGGTCGACGCAGCGCGACGGCCGTCGCGATCAGGCCGATCGCCACCACGAAGGACAGGGCGCCCGGGTAGAGGTAGAAGTCGCCGTCGCCATAGCCCAGGAGCGTGGGCCCGAGCGGCGCGACCGCCGCGAGCGCGAGCAGCCACACGGAGGCGCGCTCGCGCACCGAAACACCGCGCACGGCCGAGATCAACACGATGGCGGCGAGTGTGCCAATCACCTCAACGCCCTGCACGAGCATGTCGATCGTGAATTTAGCGAGAGCGAAAGCGGTGGGAAGCGGGTGACCGTTCTCGAAGCCGGGGTAATAGGTGAGGCCGAGTGCGGCGCCGACGAACGCGAGCGCGAAGGCGAGACGTCGCATGCGGTACGGGTCGAGAGACACAGTCGGCAACGGTCGCGGGGCCGCAAGCGCGAACGCGAGCGCTCCCCGCGCGATCTGACCCCGAGGGATGCCGGCCTCGGGCGCATCCCGGAGGTCAGCGAGCCACTGCTCGCGGTACCGGTCCCGCACCGAACGGGGCAGGAAGACCGAGGCGAGGCGCACGAGCCGGTTCATGCGGTCGCCGCCCGTCCGATTGCCGTGCGAACGCGGGCATTCAGAAGCGGCCGGGCGGCGCGCGCGCCGTCGGCTGTGAGCTCGTAGTAGCGGCGACGGGGTCCGGCGCGGTCGGGTTCATCGGCCCATGCCGAGGTCACCCAGCCTGAGCGCTCGAGCCTGTCGAGGATCGGGTAGACACTGCCGGCAGGGTGGCCACTCGACTTGATGATCGCGAGTCCCCAGATCGGATCGTGGGAATCCTGAAGGGCGGCGAGCACATCGACGGTCGCCGGGGTAACGCGGCTGAGTGGGTCCATGTCGCAAAACTATCTATATCGAGATAGAGCGTCACCCCCACGTTCAAGGGTCAGACGGATGGCAGGAGAACGCCTCCGAGGTCAGCGAGCCGCCACCACGATCGTCGCGATCACGACCGCAGTCTCCTGTTGAGTGCGCGTGCCGTACCCGCCGAACGGGAGGATCTTGATCCAGTCGCCGTTCAGGGCGATGTCGAACCCGCCAAGGTCGACCTGCGGTCGGAAGCTTCCCGGCTCGGTGAGTCCCGGTATGGCGAGCAGCTCTTCCTGATCACCGGCAATCGCATCGTAGGCAGCGACAGCTTGCGCTTCGACGCCCGCGCCGCCCGGTACAGTCTGCACCTCAGCAACGTCGATGCCGTTGATCTGAATGCCGCAGTGGGTGCCCCCAAGCTCACTGAGCACGAGGTCGTGCAGGTAGGTCGAGAGATACGTCTCGACCAGGACTGACGACGCCGCAACGCCGAAGGCTGCCGCAACGCGATCCGTCGGCACGATGAGGTTGCAGTCGTCGGTCAGAGTCGAGGTGCGGGGAACCGCCCGCGGCGTAGGCAGCGCAGAGACGCGGGCGACGATTGAGCTGTAGGCCGTTACGGCCGCGGCCTGGCGCGCCTCGCTCTCGAATTCGAAGCCCCAGAGAGACAGCCACCAGCCGTTCACGTGCACATCGCGCCGGCACAGTCCTTCACTGCAGTTCAAGATGTCTTGCCCCGGATCGGTCTGGGTCGCCGAGAAGTCGTTCCAGTTGCCGTCACCAATCGGCACGAGGAGGATGCGCACGCCGCGGTAGTCGGAGAAACCTTCCGAACCGACTGTGCTGCCGGCCCCCTGCCAGTCGCACGCGACGCCGCCCGCCTGCTTCACGAGCCAGGACTCGTCGATCGTCGTCGAAACGAAAGCGGAGGTCTGCTCGGGACCGACCGGAACGATCGGGATCGAGAACAGCCCGTCGAAGGTGCCGGCGGGAGCCAGCTCTGCGCACGTCGCATCCGTTGCACGGGTCCGGGTGTCGTCGGCCGTGGCGTCGGGCGAAGCCGAGGGCGTCGCGTCGGCGGCGGGGGATGCCGACGGGGCGGGTGTCGGCAGATTCGGGTCACCGCACGCCGCCAGCAGGGGCAGCAGGGTGAGGGCGGCAATGGCGACCGCAGTGCGAGAGGAGCGAGTCATGGTCATACTGTGACGACGCGTAGCCTCGGTGTCTACGTTGACAGCGGTGAAGTCCCCAGCGCGGTGGCAAGGTTGCGAGACAGGTCGCCTCGATCCACCACCAGGATGTCGCCGAGCCCCTGCCAGGCTGCGGTCTCACGCAAGACGGGCACGATGCGCTCTTCGATTCCCCGTGGCGCGTGGGCTTCGCGCCACGCGGATTGCACCCGAAGCACCCCGGCCTGCCGGTCGCTCTTGAGGTCGATCCGACCGACGATGGCGTCATCCACCAGGACGGGCAGCGTGTAGTAGCCGAATATCCGTTTCGGGGCGGGCGTGTAGATCTCGATGCGGTAGCGGAAGCCAAACATCCGCTCGGCGCGGTCGCGTTCCCACACCACCGGATCGAAGGGCGAGAGCAGCGCTGCCGTCTCAATTCGCCGCGGGATGCGCGTGCCCACCGGCAGATATCCGGGCGTTTTCCAGCCTTCGACTTTGACCCGCTCGACCTCACCGGCGTCGACAAGTTCGCCGAGGAGTGTGGTGGTGGTCGCAACTGCGAGACGGTAGTAGTCGGCAATGTCTTTCGCCGTACCGATGCCGTGCGCGCGCACCGCCCGGCGCACGAGTTCGCGTTTCGCGTCAACCGCGTCGACGCGGGCGGCGAGCAGCTCGGGTGAGAGGGCGTGTTCGGGAAGCGCGTAGATGCGTTCGAATCCCTTACGCCCCATCGTCACGACCTCGCCGAACACGAACAGATGCTCGAGCGCCTCCTTGAACTCCGACAGCCCCCACCAGGGACCTGTGCGTCGATTGTCTTCGTGCTGGATGTCGCTGGCTGCCATCGGGCCGTTAGTTCGCAACTCGTCGAGTACGAAACTGATGGTCGACGGATGCTCGGCGACCCAGGTTCCCGGCTTGCCGTATTTGGCGCGCATGTCGGCCATCCGCCACCGCCAGAGTGGCCAGTCGACGCGAGGGACAAACGTTGCAACGTGCGCCCAGTATTCGAGGTACGGCGACTTCGGGCCGAGGGTCAGCCGGTCGAGCAGCGTCTTGTCGTAGGCACCGAGCCGGGCAAACCCCGGGAGATAGTGGCTTCGCTCGAACACGTTGACCGAGTCGATCTGAAGAACCCCGAGGCGCTGCAGGAGCAGAGTGAGCTGCC
>JBDTNW010000032.1:0-9731 GCA_039933575.1 Pseudolysinimonas sp.
GCGCCCGACTATGAGCGCGCAGCATCCGGGGTTGCCCGTCTGGCGCCCGCATTCCCCGGCCGCACGGTGTTCACGCGCTACGTCGCTCCTGAGAATCCGCAGGGCGCCTGGGGCGACTACTTCGACGTCTGGCCGTTCGCCCTCGTGCCGTCGGATGACGAGCTGTACGCCCTCGACCCGCGGTTCGCGAATGCGGGCCCGGTCGAGACTCGGAAGACTTTCGGAAAATGGGATGCCGCGCTCGCCGATGCGATCGGCGGGGCATCCGAGATGGTTCTCGCCGGAGTTTCCACCGACTGCTGCGTCCTCTCGACGGCGCTTGCGGCAGCTGACGCAGGCATCAGAGTGCGCGTGGTCGCGGACGCCTGTGCGGCACCGACCGCCGCCGACCACGAGCGCGCGCTCACCACTATGGAGATGTACGCTCCGCTCATCGAGCTGACCACGGTCGATGAGATACTCACCGCGCTACACTGAGTGGGTCGCGACTGGCGTTCGGATGGGTCACCATCAGGAAGCGACGCAGTAGAGGATCGCGGCCGTACGCCTGGGCCGTCTCGATAGCCTCCTGCGTTGAAAGGAACCTCCCGTGTCGTCGACATTCACCGCGCCCAGTTCGGCGTTCACAGCTCCACTCGCCGAGGTCGACCCCGAGGTCGCGCACGCGCTCGAGCAAGAGCTGAACCGTCAGCGCACCACCCTTGAGATGATCGCGAGCGAGAACTTCGTGCCGCGAGCGGTGCTCGAAGCCCAAGGTTCCGTGCTGACCAACAAGTACGCCGAGGGCTATCCGGGCAAGCGTTACTACGGCGGCTGCGAGTTCGTCGACGTCGTCGAGGTGCTCGCGATCGAGCGAGCTAAGAAGCTGTTCGGCGCCGAGTTCGCCAATGTGCAGCCCCACTCGGGCGCGTCGGCCAACGCCGCTGTGCTCTCGGCCATCGCGCAACCCGGGGATCGCATCCTGGGTCTCGAACTGGCCCAGGGCGGTCATCTCACGCACGGCATGAAGCTCAACTTCTCGGGCAAGTTGTACGACGCGCACGCGTACGGTCTTGACCCCGAGACGATGCGGATCGATATGGATGTCGTGCGCCAGCGAGCCCTCGAAGTGAAGCCGAAGGTGCTGATCGCCGGCTGGTCGGCGTATTCGCGGCAGCTCGATTTCGCCGCATTCCGGGCAATCGCCGATGAGGTCGGTGCAACCCTGTGGGTCGACATGGCGCACTTTGCCGGGCTCGTCGCCGCGGGACTCCACCCGAGCCCGGTTCCGCACGCGCATATCGTCTCGTCGACCGTGCACAAGACGATCGGCGGCCCACGTTCGGGATTCATCCTGACCAACGATCCCGAGATCGCGAAGAAGGTGAACTCCAACGTCTTCCCCGGCCAACAGGGTGGCCCGCTGATGCATGTCATCGCGGCCAAGGCGACGGCGTTCAAATTGGCGATGGAGCCGGAGTTCGCCGACCGCCAGCAGCGCACCCTCGACGGTGCCCGGGTGATCGCCGAACGTCTCACCCAACCCGACCTCGTGGCGGAAGGCGTCACCGTGCTGACCGGGGGCACCGACGTGCACCTCGTACTCGTCGACCTTCGCGATTCGGCGCTGACCGGTCAGGATGCCGAAAACCTGTTGCACGAAGTTGGCATCACGGTCAACAAGAATTCGGTGCCCAACGACCCGCGGCCGCCCATGGTGACCTCCGGCATCCGCATCGGAACTCCCGCGCTGGCAACTCGCGGATTTCAGGAGTCTGATTTCGTGCAGGTCGCGGAGATCATCGCGACAACCTTGATGCCAGAGCCTGACCTTCCGGCCCTCCGTGCCCGGGTCGAAGCCCTCGCCTCCGCCTTCCCGCTCTACCCCGGCCTGACCAGCCCGGGAACGTGGAAATGAGCGCCATCACGCTGGACGGCGTCGCGACCGCGACCGCGATCAAGAACGAACTCCGCAGCCGCATCGAGGCTCTTGCCACCCGGGGAATCGTCCCGGGTCTGGGCACGTTGCTGGTCGGTGAGGACCCGGGCTCGATCTCCTACGTGTCGAGCAAGCACCGCGATTGTGCCGAGGTCGGGATCTCCTCGATTCCGGTCACGCTGCCGGCAACCGCGTCCGAAGCCGAAGTGCGGGGAGCCGTCGCCGGTCTGAACTCCGACCCGAGCGTCACCGGGTACATCGTGCAGTTGCCGCTTCCGAAGGGGATCAACGAGAACGCGATCCTCGAACTGATCGACCCCCAGAAGGATGCCGACGGCCTCCACCCGACCAACCTCGGTCGCTTGGTGCTCGGCGTCGACGGCGACCTGGACTCCCCGCTGCCCTGCACCCCGGCCGGTGTCGTTGAACTGCTGCGCCGCTACGACGTGCCGATCGCGGGCCAACACGTCGTCATCATCGGCCGTGGTCTCACGGTCGGTCGGCCGTTGGGCTTGGTCTTCACGCGCAAGGGCACTGACGCCACAGTTACGCTCACCCACTCCCGTACGGTCGACCTGCCGGCCGAGGTGCGCCGCGCCGACATCGTTGTCGCCGCGATCGGGGTACCGCATTTTGTGAAGGCCGATTGGATCAAGCCCGGTGCCGCCGTGCTGGATGTCGGAGTCACCCGCGTCGGCATGACGGCCTCGGGCAAGACGCTTCTGCACGGCGACGTGGACCCGGCCGTCGCCGAGGTTGCCGGCTGGCTCTCTCCCAACCCGGGCGGCGTCGGACCGATGACGCGGGCCCTGCTGCTCTCGAATGTTGTCGACGCAGCGGAGCGCCAGAACCGCTAAGCCCTGCGTTAGGAGTCGCGCCCGGCTCCCGCCGATGGCGTCACCGTGAACACTTCGGGGTTTCCGAAACCGTGCTCGGCGAATGCGCCGTCGAGGGCGACCTGAATGCGTGAGACCGCGTCGAGGGGCGCGAGGGCGATCGCCGATCCGCCAAAGCCGCCGCCGGTCATCCGGGCTCCGATCGCGCCGTTCTCGAGTGCTGTCTCGACGGCGAGGTCGAGTTCGGGGACCGAGACCTCGAAGTCGTCGCGCAACGAGCGGTGGGAGGCGTCGAGGAGGTCGCCGATCGCCATCGGGCCGCTCTCGCGCAACTCCCGAACTGTGTCGAGCACCCGCTGGTTTTCGGTGACCACGTGCCGCACTCGCCGGAAGGTGACGTCGTCGAGAAGGTCCCGCGCACGATCCAGATCCTGGATGCCGATCTCCCGAAGCGAGCTCACCCCGAGGGTTGCCGCGCCGCGCTCGCAGGATGCCCGGCGCTCCCCGTAGCCCCCGGTCGAGTGCGCGTGCGTGACCCGCGTATCCATCACAACGACGGTCAACCCGGCCGCGGCGAGCCCCAACTCGACCAGTTCGACCTCAAGGCTTCGGCAGTCCAAGAACACCGCGGCGTCAGGGCGACCGAGAAGAGATGCCGACTGGTCCATGATCCCGGTCGGGGCGCCAACGAACTCGTTCTCGGCGAGTTGGCCGACCTGGGCAAGCGCTGGCCGCGACATCCCGAGTCGCCAGAGGTCATTGAGTGCAACGGCAACGGCGCACTCGATTGCGGCCGATGACGAGAGCCCAGCGCCGACCGGAACCGTGGAATCGATCACCAGGTCGATGCCCGGGACCGCGGCGAGGTCGGCACCCGACCGGCCCAATGCGGATTGGCCCAGTCCCCAGGCAACCCCGAGGGGGTAGTCGGCCCACCCCATGCGACCCCGCACGCCATCGAGTTCGGCGAGTGGGAGTTCTACAACCCCGGTCGAGAACGTGCTCGCCACCCGGATGACAGCATCCTCTCGGAGCCCTGCTGCGACCACAGTTCGGCGGTCGATCGCGAACGGCAGCACGAAGCCCTGGTTGTAGTCGGTGTGTTCGCCGATCAGGTTGACGCGTCCCGGGGCGGACCAGAGACCATCCGGGGAGCGGCCGGTGATGGCGGTGAAGAGTTCGGTCGCATCGGCGCGGATGTCGCTCATGCCGACTCCACCGCGGTGCGGAGGTTCGCGGCTGCCGCTTCGGGACTCACGTCTGCGACCCAGGCGCCCATGGCGGCTTCCGAGCCGGCGAGGTACTTCAAGCGGTCGACAGCGCGGCGGGGCGAAGTCAACTGCAGGTGCAGCCGCAAGGCGTCACGTCCCACGTTCACCGGTGCCTGGTGCCAGGCCGCGATGTACGGGGTCGGGCTGTCGTAGAGGGCATCGACTCCGCGCAGCAGCCGCAGATATAGGCTGGCCAGTTCGGTGCGCTGAGCGTCGTCGGTGGCCGCGAAATCGGCAACGTGTCGGTGCGGAACGAGGTGCACCTCGATGGGCCATCGGGCCGCGAAAGGCACGAATGCCGTCCAGTGTTCGCCGGCCAGCACCACGCGGTCTGACCCGCGCTCGAACTCCAGGATGTCGTCGAAGAGCCGCGGTCCGAACTGTTCCGCGGCCTCCAGCATCCGAGTCGTTCGCGGGGTGACGTACGGGTACGCGTAGATCTGGCCATGCGGATGGAGCAGGGTCACGCCGATCGCCTCGCCGCGATTCTCGAACGGAAAGACCTGCTCGATCCCGGGCATCGCCGAGAGCGCCGCGGTGCGGTCGGCCCAGGCTTCGATCACCGTACGGGCCCGGGTCTCGGTCTGCGTACCGAACGACCCTTCGTGCTCAGGGCTGAAGCAGACCACCTCACACCGACCGACCGAGGTGCGTTCGCGGCCGAGTCCGAGTTCGGCCAGGTCATCCAGTCCGTGTGGTGCTCCCGGAGCGTCGCCGAGCGCAGGACCAAACGACGGCGAGCGGTTCTCGAACACGGCGACGTCGTAGACATCCGGAAGTTCCGACGGGTTGTCGTCGGTCTGCGGGGCGAGTGGATCGCGATCCGCGGGCGGCAGGAAGACCCGGTTCTGGCGGGCGGCAGCAATCGAGACCCAGTCGCCGGTCAGCACGTCCTGCCGCATCTTTGAGGTGTCGGGGCGGGGGTCGAGGGTTCGGGCATCGACGCGGCGTTCGGGTCCGAGCTTGGTGTCGACGTCGTCGAAGTAGAACAGTTCCCGGCCATCGGCCAGGTGAGCGGAATGTTTCACTCGGTGCCCCCGGCGGCCTGCCGTGCAGCCCATGCGCTGGCGACCATATCGTCGAGCGTGTGTCGCATCTGCCAGCCGAGATCGCGGGTCGCCAGGTCGCCGTTGGCAACGATGCGAGGCGGATCGCCAGGTCTGCGCGAGCCGATCTCCGGCTCGAACGCGATGCCGGTGACGCGGGCGACCGCGGCCATGATCTGCGCCACCGAGACGCCGTCAGAGCTGCCCAGGTTGTAGGCCGGTTCGAGCGCTTCGTCTGCGTCGAGCCGTTTCGCCGCAGCGACGTGGGCGAGGGCGATGTCACCGACGTGCACATAGTCGCGCACGTTGGTGCCGTCGGGGGTGGGGTAGTCGTCGCCGTTGATCTGCGGAATCTTCCCCGCCAGGAGCGCCTCGAAGACGAGCGGGAAAAGATTGTGCGGGCTGCTGTCATAGATCGCGTCGGTCGATGACCCGACGACGTTGAAGTACCGCAACGCGGTGTAGCGCAGCCCCGCCGCGATCGACTGGTCGCGCATCAGCCACTCGCCGATCAGTTTCGTCTCGCCGTAGGGGGAGGCCGGGGCTTTCGGCGTCTGCTCGGTGACGACATCCACATCCGGGGTGCCGTAGACGGCGGCACTCGACGAGAACACCATCTTCCCGACACCGCGGTCGGCCATCGCGGCCAGCAGCACGGTCGTGCCGTCGACGTTCTGCTCGTAGGTGTGCAGCGGGCGCTTGACCGAAACTCCGGCGTACTTGAAACCCGCGACGTGAACGACACCGCTCACGTCGTGCTCGTCGATGACGCGTTCGACCAGGCTGCCGTCGAGGATGGTGCCCCGCGTGAATGGCACTCCCGCCGGAACGAATGCTCGGTGCCCGCTCGACAGGTCGTCGAGGACGACCACGCGCATGTCTGCGGCCAGGAACTCACGAACGACATGTGCGCCGATGTAGCCGGCGCCGCCGGTCACGAGCCACGTCACACGTTCAGAATAGAGGGGTTCCCGGCGTGCGTTGGATGGCACCCGCCCTAGGCTTCATCCGTGACCAATCGTGACGCTCTCGGCCATCGCATCACTCTCGAGATGGATGGCGCTCGCGCCGAAGTCGGCACCGTTGCCGCCGTGCTGCGCTCGCTCTCAGTGGCAGGCGGTGTGCACCTCACCGAACCGAGCGACGGAGTCGGCGCGCCGGCGTTCGGCAACGGCACCGTGCTCGTCCCCTGGCCCAATCGCGTTCGCGACGGAAAGTGGATGCTGGACGGCGAGACCCAGCAACTCGACATCACCGAGCGCGCACGAGGCAACTCGCTGCACGGGCTTCTGCGCTTCGCCGACTACGAGATTCGCGAGCAGACCGCGTCGAGCGTGTTGCTCGGTGCCCTGGTGCCGCCGCAGCACGGCTGGCCGTTTCTGGTCGACACCTGGGTGCGTTACGAACTTCGTGCCGACGGCCTCACGGTGACGCACGGCGTCGCCAATCTCGGTGACCGCCGCGCGCCGTACGCGGTGGGTACGCATCCGTTCCTGCGCATCGGCGAGGTGCCGGTCGAGCAGCTCGTGCTCACCCTCGCAGCGTCGACCTACTTCGATGTCGACGACCGTCTCAACCCGATCGGTGAGCTAGCTGTCGAGGGGACGCGCTTCGACCTTCGCGACGGCCTGCGGGTCGGAGATCTCGACCTCGACACCGCCTTCGGAGGTGTCACGTTGCGCGATGGCGCGAGCGCCTGGCTCACCGCTCCCGACGGCTCGAAACTCGAGCTGGTTCAAGACGTCGACTGGGGCTACCTCCAGGTATTCACGCCGGGCAACGTCTTTCCGAAGGATGGCGGCGCGGGCTACGCCATCGCGGTCGAGCCGATGACCGCGCCACCCGACGCCCTGAACTCCGGCCAAGGGTTGCAGTGGATTGAACCCGGCGCGACCTCCGAAGGCTCCTGGGGGCTGCGCTACATCCCCGGCGGCGGAACGGCCTGATGACCGCGTCACCGGCTCGAATCCGTCGTTGGCGCCGCTATCTCGCCGACGAACGGGCCGAGGCGGCGCTGTACCGCGAACTTGCCGAGCGCTATATGGGCGAGGAGCGCGAGATTCTGCGCGGCCTTGCCGATGCCGAACAGCGCCACGAGCAGCACTGGCTCGACCTTCTCGGGAGTCAGGCAGATCCGACCCCGCGGGCGGGTCTCGGCAGCCGCTTACTGATCCGCCTCGCCCGCCGGTTCGGCTCACTGTTCGTTCTCGTGCTGGCCCAACGTGCCGAAGGGCGCTCGCCGTACGACGCCGATGCCGACGCTTCGGATGCCATGGCGGCCGACGAACGCATCCACGGCGAGGTGCTGCGCGGGCTCGCGGCTCGTGGTCGGCGTCGCCTGGCCGGTGGACTGCGGGCCGCGGTGTTCGGCATCAACGACGGGCTGGTCAGCAACCTCGCCCTCGTGCTCGGGGTCGGTGCCACCGGACTTCCAGTCTCGACAGTGCTGGTGACCGGCATCGCGGGTCTGCTCGCTGGGTCTCTCTCGATGGGGGTCGGAGAGTACGTCTCGGTGCGGTCGCAGCGCGAGCTGCTCGAGGCATCCCGACCCGATCCCGAGTCGCAGCGTGTGCTACCCGACCTCGACGTCGACGCCAACGAACTCGCGCTCGTCTACCGGGCTCGCGGGATGTCGGCCAAGAGGGCCGAGGCGCACGCGCAGGAGGTCCTGGCCACCCTCCATCTCGACGAGGTAGGCGTCGAGACTGCCGAAGACGAACACGAGGACGGCATTGGATCGGCGTGGTCGGCCGCGCTGTCGAGCTTCCTGTTCTTCGCGTCGGGAGCCTTCATCCCGGTCATCCCCTACCTCGCCGGGTCGGGCGGATTCGTCGCCGTCGCGATTGCCGCGGCCTCGGTCGGGCTGGTGTTGCTGGCGACCGGCACGGTTGTTGGACTGTTGTCGGGCGGCAACCTGCTCAAGCGAGCCCTGCGTCAGCTCGCGATCGGTCTCGGCGCGGCCGCAGTCACCTACCTGCTCGGGTTGCTTTTCGGGGCGGTGGGAGTGTGAGTTCGCCATCCACCGTCATCCAGCTCAATCGAGAGTTGGCCGACCGGCGCGTCCTCCTGGTGGAAGATGACCCCACCGTGCTTGAAGTCTCGAGCAGCTATCTGCGCGCTGCGGGATTCTCGGTGATCACCGCCACCGACGGATTCGAGGCTCTCGCCGTCGTGGCAACGAGCAAGCCGGATCTCGTCGTGCTCGACCGGATGCTGCCCGGAATCGACGGAGCCGAGGTGTGCCGCCGGATTCGCAGCAGTTCGACAATTCCGATCATCCTGCTCACCGCTCTCGGGTCGCCCGAGGATCGCATCACGGGGCTCGAAGCGGGTGCCGACGACTACCTCGCCAAGCCGTTTTCGCCCCGCGAGCTGGTTCTGCGGGTGCAATCCATCCTGCGCCGGAGTGTTCGGGACCTCGCTCCCGAAGCCCCCTTCGAGCTCGGGCCGTTCTCGCTCGACCCGTCGGCCCGCATCGTTCGCCGCGACGGCACAGAGTTGCCGCTGTCGGCGCGCGAATTCGATCTCTTCTCGTTCCTGCTCAAGCACCCTCGACAAGCCTTCAATCGCGAGCAATTGCTGCGCGCCGTCTGGAACTGGGAGTTCGGCGATCTCTCGACAGTGACCGTGACGGTGCGGCGGGTGCGCGAGAAGATCGAACTCAACCCGACGGAGCCCGTGATTCTGGTGACAGTCTGGGGCGTCGGATACCGCCTCGACCTATGAAGGGTTACTGATGTTGCCGTTCTCCGATCTCGTCGTTGTCGTCGCGATCTCGCTGGCCTGCGCTGTTGGCGTCGGGCTGATCGGACTCGTCCTTCTGCTGGCGACCCGACGCGCCCCGATGCTCGTTCGGCTGTGTGTGGTGGTGGCGACCGCAATCGCTTCAGTCGCGGTCGGGATCATCGCCGTAGCTCAAGCGATGTACGTCTCGGAACACGACCTCATGGTCATCTCCTATGTCGCCGTGATTTCGGGTGTGGTCTCGGTCGGCGTCGCCTTGCTTCTGGCCCGCGGTTTCGCCCGGGATAGTGCCCGACTGCGCTCGATGGCGCGTGCTCTCGGCGACGGGGAACCGATCGATGCCACGATCACGAAAACTGATAGTTCCGAGTTCGCGGCGCTTGCCCGAGACCTGGAGAGCACGAGCCGCAAGTTGTCGGATGCGCGCGAAGAAGTCGCTGCACTTGACGCCTCGCGCCGGGAACTCGTCGCCTGGATCTCACACGACCTGCGCACCCCGCTTGCTGGGTTGCGTGCCATGGCGGAGGCGCTCGAAGACGGACTCGCCGAAGACCCGAAGCGGTTCCACCGGCAGATGCGGTCTCAGGTCGACCATCTCACCGCGCTCGTTGAAGACCTCTTCGAGCTGTCGAAGATCCACTCGGGTGGTCTCGCGCTGTCGGTCGAACCCGTCTCTCTTTACGACCTGGTGAGCGACTCGGTCGCGGAACTTGGTGCGTTGGCGAGGTCCCGGTCGATCAGCCTTACCGAGGCAGGCAGCGGCGACCTGACGGTTGCCGGAGACCCGCGCGAACTGGCTCGGGTGATCGGCAACCTGCTGATCAACGCCATCCAGCATTCGCCAACCGGGGGCGAGATCTCGATCACCGGGCGCCGTGATGGGGACAGCCACGTCATGTTGACGGTCGAGGATGCC
>JBDTNW010000033.1:0-9547 GCA_039933575.1 Pseudolysinimonas sp.
CGAAGTTGGTCGATCACGGCGTTCGGCTTGAAGGTTCCGTCGGCATCGCTCAGAGCCACGAAGGCGCGGGCGTCGAGGGTGATCCCAAATTGCAGTTCCAGGGCGCGAGAGAGTGCCGGATTGAGCACCGCCTCGCCGCGCAGCTTCAGTTCGACATCCCGCCCGTACCGACGGATGGCGAGGGGGCGCAGCAGAATCGGCGCACAGAAGTCGCCTGCCGGGCCGCTCCACTGCGCGAGGCCGATTCCGAGACGGACGGCGTCGATCCCGCGGGTACTGGAGAGTTCGAGACCCTTCGCTGCGATGCGGTCGGCAGCAAGCCGCGCGGCACGCAACGCCACGTCGTCGCGGATGAGTTGCGAGAGCAGCGTGCTGGCGCCGGTGATGAACCGAGCGAGGCCGCCCGGGTGGGTGGTTGACAGCTCGATGCGAGTAGAGGGGTCGTCGATGAAATGGACGAGGGGCGACGGGCCGCCAACCACGGCAAGTTCGGCCCGCCAATGTTCGCGCACCGGAGCCGCCGGATTCGCGGTCCGCCAGTCGTTTTCGACCGACGTCAGGTCGGGACGCGTGCTGGCAGGGGTGTGTTCCGCCTCGTCCATTCCGAGGTCGTCCTCCCGCTGATCGGCATACCGCACGACGCCAAGATATGACGGCAAGCAGCGGTTTTCGGGGATGCGCTCCGGGGTTTCGATACACCAAGCGCACTAGGCTCTGGGGCTGTGGCACCCGATCTCGCGACCGTTGTCGGACTCGTCGTGGGCACGGTCGTGGTTGCATTCGTCATCCTGATGGCGGTTGGGGTGGTTCTGCTCCGTCGCCGAGCACGCCAGGCGGCTCACGCGCCACTCCCCGGCCGAACGGATGCCGGAGTCGCATTGGTGCGCGCCGACGATGCCATCCATGCGGCCACCGACGATCTCGCGTTCGCGGTTGCGCAGTTCGGCTCCGACCGCACCCGCGATTTCGCCGCGGCGCTCACCCAGGCGAAGACCGACCTCGACCGCGCCTTCGCCCTTCAGCAGAAGATCGACGACGTCGAACCCGACAGCGATCGACAGCACGCTGACTGGGTCAAAGACATCCGGGCTCTTGCTGATGGCGCCCGCACTTCGGTCGAGGCTCAGGCCGCGACCTTCACAACTCTCCGCCGCGACGAAGCGAGCGCCCCCGAGACGCTGCGCCTGCTGCGCCAGCAGATGACCGCGATCGAAACCCGCCGAACTACGGTCGCCGGGGTGCTCGCCGACCTCAAGGCTGCCTATGTCGAAAGCGCCGTCGCGCCCGTCGCGGGCAACATCGAAGCCGCCGCCACCGCTCTGGCCGAAGCGAAGAAAGCGGCGGATGACGCCGACGCGGCAATCGCCGCCACCCGGGTGACAGCTGTCAGCGATGCATTGCAGACGGCCCAGGCAAAGGTTCAGGCTGCGGCAGGATTTCTGGATGCCATCGAACATCGCCGTGATGAGCTCGCTGCCTCGGTGGCCGGACTTCAATCACTCGCGACCGAACAGCAAACCGCGCTGGAATCTGCCCGAACGCTGCGCGACGCGCCACCGGATCCCGACTCGTCGAGTCGCGTCAACGACGCCATCGGCCATCTCGAACCCTTGCTCGCCTCCGTCGGCAAGAAGGGTCGCCGAGACCCGGTCGGCGAACTCGACCAGTTGGTCGACGCCGGGGATGCCCTCGATGTCGCCGTCTCGGCCGCTCGCAACCAGCAACGTCGCCTCGACGGGGCGCGCGGCGCACTGACCGGAGCGTTGACCTCGGCGAAGGTCCAGATCAGCGCCGTCGAAGACTTCATCGGATCGCACGGCGGCGGGGCCGGATCGCGCACCAAGCTCGCCGAGGCGAAGCGCGAACTGCTGACTGCCGAGAACGAGTCCGACCCGGTAGATGCCCTCGACGCCGCGCGTCGCGCGCAGAACCGGGCACGGGATGCTGACGACCTCGCCCGCTACGCCGGCAACTAGCGCTCGATCAGGTTGACCGGCGGGGCGCCGGCTGCGAGCGCCGCGACCTGACGGCGCACCAGAGCTTCGACCGCATCCGGCATCGTCGTCACCTGACCACCGACGTGCGGCGAGATCAGGATGCCGGGTGCACTCCACAGGGGATGGTCGGGCGGCAGCGGCTCGGGGTCCGCGACGTCAAGGGCAGCACGCAGGCGACCCGCGGTGAGTTCGGCGAGGAGTGCGTCGGTGTCGACAACTCCCCCGCGACCGATATTCACCAGGATCGCGCCGTCGGGCATCCGCGCCAGGAACGTCCCGTCGACCATCGCCACCGTGCTCGGTTCGAGCGGCAGACAAATCACGACGGCGTCGGCGGTGGGCAGCAGCTCCGGCAGCTCGTCGAGGGCGGCGACTTCCCCGCGCTCGTCAGTGCGGCGGGTGCGTCCGACCCGCGTCGGGTGTGCGCCAAAGGGCAACAGTCGATCGACGAGCGCGTTCGCAAGTCCGCCGGCGCCCAGCACGACGACTCGGAGCCCGAACAGGCCGCGGGCGAAGCCGCCGCGCCATTCGCCGACACCCTGCTGCCGCACGAAACGCGGAAGATCTCGTTGGGCGGCGAGCAGCAGCGCCATCCCGATTTCCGCGGCAGGACCCTCGTGCACACTCGCGGCGTTGGCGAATGCGGTGCCGACCGGGAGCCGCTCGAGCACCCCGTCGTAGCCGATGCTCTGACTTTGAACCAGACCCACCTCGACTCCGGCGAGCGCGCCGAGCAGCGCCGTCGCACCCATGTACGGCGGCACCACGATGTCGATCGCGGGCCACGGCGCGGGGGTCGTGAGATCCCAGACGGCGACGTCGCCGACATCCGCCAGCCGCTCGCGCAGCAGCTCGGTGGGGACGGTCACTCGCATGCCGACAGTCTGCCCGACGGCAGCCAGGTCTTCGAGGCCCATGCTCCCGCGCGAGTACTGTCGGCGTCATGATGATTCTCGAGATCGTAAGCGTCGTGCTCGCGGGGCTCTTGGCCGGCATTGAGTTCATCGTGCGTTGGGGTGTCCAGCCCGCACTGTCAGCGCTTGAGGATCGACCCCACCTTGCGGCGCGTCAGTCGCTGATCAAGCGGCTTCGCATCCTCGTGCCCGCGATCGGTCTGCCTGCCGCGATCCTCGCCATCGTCGCTGCCATCGTCGGCACGTCATCCGACGGCTCGCTGCTGCGCTGGCTCGGCGCGGGGTTCCTCGTGGTGTTCTTCGGCATCGCGTTCGGCGGCACCGTGCCGATCAACATCAAGGTGGATGCCTGGTCACTCGACGCTCCCCCCGCGGATTGGAAGGATGTCATCCGTCGCTGGCAGGCAATCGATGTGTTCCGCTCGACAGCCGCGCTGGTCGCGTTCGTGCTCCTAGTCGTCGCGCTCACTCAGTAGTTTCAGGCGCTTCTTGGCGGCCTTCGCGCTCAACACCGCAACGTAGTCGTGAACGGGACGCTTTTCGAGAGCCGCGACCTCTTCGGCGACGATCCGCTGAACGTCTGCCGGATTTGCTGACGGAAACTTCTCGCGAAGGCTCTCCGTCACCTGACGGACGACTTCTTCAGGATCGAATTGTGAGGTCATGACGCGAGTGTGTCACGCTCACGCACTCGACGGCGCGGGCTTGACTCCGAGCGCAGGCAGGATGACGTTGTCGATGACCGAGACCATAAAGTCTCGCGTCACCGGTTGCCGCAACATGAGCACTCGATATGCGGTCATCGCCGGCGCGACCATTGCCGCCGTCTCGAGGTCGTGCTCGGCCGAGACCTCGCCCCGGTCGACAGCACGCTGGATGAGGGCGCGGGTGATCGCGGCACGTGGCGCCACAAACGCCTGATGCGCGACCGTCGCCAGTTCGGGTGACCGAGAGATCATCGAGACGATCCCCGCCATGATGTGCAACTTCCGTTCGCCGTCTTCCATGGAGTGGGGCTTGATCATCGCGATCAGGTCGCCGCGCAGGGATCCGGTGTCGGGAAGGTTTTCGGGATCGAGGCCGGCGTTTTTCATGCACGCGACGGCGTCAATGACGAGCTCTGCCTTCGACGGCCAACGTCGATAGAGCGTCGCCTTGCCCGCTTTGGCGCGCGCGGCCACCATGTCGACGGTCATGCCGTCGTAGCCTTCTTCGGCCAGCACCTCGAGGGTGGCGGCGAGGATCTCGGGATCTCGGGTGAGGTCACGCTTGCGGCCGGGCCGGACAGGATCAGCGGTGAGTCCAAGCAGCGTCATTGCGGCTTCCTCTCGAGTTCCGTCCAACGATACGGGACCGATAGGAACCGGTACCGAAACGTTCAAGAACTGACTATATCCGAAACTAGCGAGTTTCGTATATAGTCTCCCTCATGTCTTCGACTCTCACGCCCGGCGCGACCGCGCCATCCGTCTCCTCGCGTCGCTGGCTGACCCTCGTCACGGTCGGCCTTGCCCAGCTCATGGTCGTGCTCGACGCGACCGTTGTGAACATCGCCCTGCCTTCGGCTCAGCACGAACTCGGCTTCTCCGTCGGAGATCGCCAGTGGGTCGTCACCGCCTATTCGCTCGCCTTCGGCAGCCTCCTGCTTCTCGGCGGTCGGGTCTCCGACTTGATCGGTCGCAAGCGCACCTTCCTAATCGGACTCGTCGGATTCGCCCTCGCGTCCGCTCTCGGCGGGGCCGCTCCCACGTTTGAGGTGCTCATCGCGGCCCGCGCCCTGCAGGGCGCCTTCGCCGCACTGCTCGCGCCGACGGCACTCGCCGTGCTCACGACGACCTTCACGATCCCCAAGGAGCGGGCGCGCGCGTTCGGCGTCTTCGGCGCGATCGCCGGTGCCGGCGGCGCGGTCGGACTGCTGCTTGGCGGCGTGCTCACCGAACAGCTCGACTGGCGCTGGAACCTCTACATCAACGTCTTCATCGCGGCCTTCGCCGTCGTCGGCACCCTGATCTTCGTACCGAACGTGCTCCGCACCGGGCCGCGCCCGCGTCTCGACGTTCCTGGCACCGTGCTCATCTCGGGCGCGCTGTTCAGCATCGTCTACGGCTTCTCGAACGCGGTCACCGAAGGCTGGGATTCACCGCTCACCTGGGGCGTCTTGGTCGCGGCCGGCATCCTGTTGATCGCGTTCGTGGTCTGGCAGACGCAGGCGAAGCATCCACTGCTCCCCCTGTCGGTTGTGCTCGATCGCAACCGCGGCGCGGCCTTTATCGCCGTGATGATCGCCGGGGCCGGGATGTTCGGCATCTTCCTGTTCGTCACGTACTACATGCAGACCTCGCTGGGCTTCAGCCCGTTCCAGACCGGTCTCGCGTTCTTGCCGATGATCGGGATGCTGGTGCTTGCGGCGCAGATCTCGACCAACTTCCTGCTTCCCCGCCTCGGCCCGAAGATCATGGTGCCCTTCGGGATGGCCTTCGGCGTCGTCGGGATGCTGCTGCTCACCCGCCTCGACCTCGACAGCACGTACGCCGCGAACGTGCTGCCTGCCCTCATGGTGCTCGGCCTCACGATGGGCACGATCATGCCC
Organism: Pseudolysinimonas sp.; assembly: GCA_039933575.1. Taxonomy (GTDB): domain Bacteria; phylum Actinomycetota; class Actinomycetes; order Actinomycetales; family Microbacteriaceae; genus Pseudolysinimonas_A. The sequence continues at coordinate 5,502 of JBDTNW010000033.1, forward strand.
GCCGCAATGCAGACCGCGACCCTGGGCGTCGATCGCCAATTCGCCGGGGTCTCGTCGGCGATGGTCAACACGAGCCAGCAGGTCGGCGGGTCGGTAGGCACCGCACTGCTCAACACGATCGCCGCAACCGTCGCAACCGACTACGTCGCCAACCACCTCCCGCCGAGCGACCTCGTCGTGGCGCAGGCCGCCGTGACGTCATACGCCTCCGCGTACTGGTGGGATGCCGCGATCTTCGCGGCGGGCGCCATCATCACCGCCCTGCTGTTCCGTCGACGCGGTCAGGGTGTCTCACTCACCTCGGGTCACGCGGCCGCCGACAGTGTGAAGGATGCCGAGCCGGTCGTCGCGCACTAACCCATCTCCGCAGAGATTTTGGGGCTGCCGTTCTGAGAGCACTCTCAGCGCGGCAGCTCCTTTCCGTCCCTGACTCACCGTCACGTCGTGGCACGCTGGTGCAATGCTGTTCCCGACGACCCGGATCCGTCGCGTCCCTGAAGTCACTGCGTTGTTTTGGGTACTCAAACTCCTGACCACCGGGATCGGGGAGACCTCCTCGGACTTCCTCGTCAAGACCCTCGATCCTGTGCCGGTCGTTCTCGTCGCGGCCGTGGTGTTCGCGGGCAGTCTGCTGATCCAGCTCTCAGCCGGTCGATACGTGCCCTGGCGGTATTGGTTGTTCGTGCTGATGGTCGCGATCTTCGGAACCATGGTCGCGGATGTCACGCACATCGTCTTCGAGGTCCCCTATGCGATCTCGAGCGCAGCATTCCTTGCGGTTCTGGTGGCGCTGCTTGTCGTCTGGCGCCGCGCGGAAGGGACGATCTCCGTGCACTCGATCGATTCCCGGCGGCGCGAGCTCTTTTACTGGGCCGTCGTTCTCGCGACGTTCGCCCTCGGCACCGCCTTCGGTGACCTCACCGCGACCACGCTCGGGCTGGGCTATTGGGGGTCGGCCATTCTGTTCGCTGTCGTGTTCGGCATCCCACTGCTTCTGCATTCACTTGGTGTGGCCGAGACCCTGACCTTCTGGGCGGCGTACATCGTGACGCGCCCACTCGGCGCCTCGGTGGCCGATGGGCTGGCGGTGGAACCGGCTCGTGGCGGGCTCGGCTTCGGCACGGCTCTGGTCAGCATCATCGGGCTGGTCGTCATCGCGGCCGTCGTCGCCGTCATCCAGGTTCGGTCGCGCACCGCACGAGGCTGACCAAGCAGCGGATGCCCGTGCCGCGAGTCACAACCAGTTCAAGAGCGCTCGGCAACCGAGTCGCCGTGGGCTTGTCGGGCACTCGTTCGCACCACGTGACTTACCGCGTCGGCGATAGTGGGAAAGGTCGTCCAGACGAAACCAAGGGCGGTCTGCATCACAGCGAAGCGGCCATCCTGCTCATCGATGACCGCTAGGAAGCGCCCCAGACCCGCCTCAAAGCGGGTGTCACAGATTCGCCAACAATGTTCTCCGGCGGGCTCGAGAATCAGCACGTCGGGCAGGCTCATTTCCTCATCTGAAGCCGGGCCACTGGGATGAAACGTCACGCCGCTCCTCGGTTCGAAGTTGTCCGAATCACCGAGGGCTGGAGTGACCTACCCTGACGATACATTCATCTGAGGCTGAGTCTGGGCATCCCACGCAAGGGCCGCTGACTCATGTCGCGAGCGTGTGCGATGACGTCGAGCGCGACTCCGCGTTCGGAACTGTAGGCGCCGACCGATCACGCGCGGTCGCCGCTACCCGGCGAAGTTGTCGAAGGAGACGATCGTCCATCCGTCATCGTTGTGCGCGAGTTCTGCCCACGAACCGTTCTCGACTTCGGGCTCGATTCCCGGCTGGATTCCCAACAGAAGGGGACGGATGACGGCGTCGTGCGACACGACGACAATCGGGCCGCGGTCAGTACCAACAGCGAGGTCGTCGAGCGCGGGCCGAACCCGTGCCATCACGACCGCGGTCGCTTCGACACCCGGTGCCGCATCCACACTCCCCCACTCCTTCACAACGTCGGACTTGAGGTGACCGGTCCACGGGCCGTAGTCGCGGTCGTTGAAAGCGGCGTCAGTCTCGTGGCCGACTCCACACGCCTCGGCGATGATCGCGGCGGTGTGGACAGCGCGCTTCAGCGGGCTCGAGAGCACTCGGGTGATGCCGAGAGTGCTCAGCGCGGCTGCGGTCGCGGCAACCTGCGCGACGCCGACCTCGTCGAGTTCGGGATCCGCAAGCCCGCGCAACTGCCCGGCGGCGTTGAGCGGGGTGCGACCGTGGCGAACAAGGATCACTCGGATCGAAGTCAAGTCGGACATCGGTTCTCCTTCGGTGATGATCGGGACGGTGTCCCTGGTGGGGCATCGTCCCTCACCCCAACTCTTGGGAGCATACGAGCGCGGCTGGCACTTCGCGCCTAGTAGGCGGTGAGAATCGGAAGCACGCCACCCAGGCCGGCCGCCAATTCTCGGTGCCGGACATCGCCGGTTCCGGCGGGCAATGGCCCGACTTCAGCGCCGCTGCGTTGGGGCAGGGCTTCCATTCGGTTCACGCCACCCCGATGAAGTTGCGCCGGGAAGTCATCGGCACGATGAACCTGTTCCTGGCGGCGACCGGCGCGCTCAACGACCGAGACGAGGCGGTCGTGCGAGCGGTTCTGATTGAGCAGGCAAAGGGAGCCATGGCCGAGTCGCTGAACCTCACCATGGACCAGGCATTTACGGCTCTGCGCAGCTACGCCCGCAACCACAACCTGACCCTGAACGAGGTCTCGAGCATGCTCACCACCCGACGCCTTAGCACCCCCGGGCCGTCGTCGACGCGACATCGACCGCGACGCCCTGACCCGACTACGTCCGTCGGATCCGCACGTAACCAGGTCGATCCTATGAATCGGCTCCGTAGGCGATGGGCCTGTTGCGAAGCGTGCTAGTTTCCGAATAGTTGCTCCAGTCCTTGGCAGCGGATATTGCTCCGCTCTCGACCAAGGATTGCGATGGCCCTCACCGAAAACCCTCGTGACAGCTTCATTGTCGACGCGCAGGGAGTTGTCCAGATTGCTCCCGCGGACCAGGAATCTGGCGCGCCCGATGAGTGACCTGATCATCAGCGCGTACCCGGTGCGGCAGCACCTCGAGAGTGAAACCGTTCACAGTCCCGACTGGTCGAACCCCTCCAACATCACCTTTGGCGGCACCACTTTGTGGTTGCTGCCGATTCCGAGCACAAACGAAGCACAGGAGTAGAACCATGAATGCGCGTGCAAAAGGCCTCGCCATGAAGAGCGCCGTCGCCGACACCATTGCGGCCCCTCAGCATGAACCCGCACTCGAAGAGAAGCTAGCCACCGACCTCGACTATCGAGCGCTGTTCATTGGTGACCAAGCAGAGAACGGACCGATCTTCAAGGAACTCTTGGAACAGCTCGTTGACGAGCACCTGGGCTGGCGCCAGAACTACATGCCGGGAGACCGTGCCGCGATCTCGGTCCGCGACGAGGCCACGCCCGAGTACGGCGCAGCTCAGTTGCGCATGCGCGAGGTCATGACAGACCTGTCTCAGCGCCTTCGCGCGGGATCAGTGCCGTGGAATAGCGCCGGTCGCTACTGGGGGCACATGAATGCCGAGACGCTCATGCCGTCGATCCTCGCCTACACCTTCGCGATGCTGTGGAACCCCAACAACGTTGCCCTCGAATCTTCGATGGCCACCTCCAAGATGGAGGCGGAGGTGGGCGAGGACTTCGCGAAGCTGTTCGGTTTCGACAAGGGTTGGGGCCACCTGTCCGCCGACGGGTCGATCGCCAACCTGGAGGGCATCTGGTACGCGCGCTCCTTCAAGTCAATACCGCTCGCGCTCGCCGCGACGTTGCCCGAGACGGTGGCAGGCAAATCCGAATGGGAGTTGCTCAACATGAGTGTCGAGCAGATTCTCGACACTCTCGCAGGACTCACCCCTGAGCAGTACGACCAGGTCAAGGCCGCATCGTCTCGCTCTGGCAAGAACATCGACCGTCTCGGCAAGTGGATCGTGCCCGAGACCAAGCACTACTCGTGGGTGAAGGCGC